>NZ_JBHTJA010000020.1:0-91777 GCF_042675525.1 Actinomadura sediminis | reverse complement strand
GCCGGCCGGGCCCTCGCGGCGCGGCGGCGCGGTCGCGCCGGGGACGGCCGGGCCGGGGACGGCCGGGCCGGGGACGGCCGGGCCGAGCACGCCGGCGGCACCGAACCCGCCGAACGCGGCTAGTCCAGGACGGGGGCGACGGAGCGGACGGTGTCGATCGTGTCGGCCTCGGCCGCGGACTTGTCGGGGCGGTAGCGCAGGACGCGCGCGAAGCGGAGCGCGATGCCGCCCGGGTAGCGGGTGCTGCGCTGGACGCCGTCGAACGCGATCTCGACGACGAGTTCGGGACGGACGTGCACCGTCCAGTCGTCCTCGCGCACCGCGAGGTCCCGCAGCGTGCGCGTCTGCCAGGCCAGGAGCTCGTCCGTGAGGCCCTTGAACGTCTTGCCGAGCATGACGAACCCGCCGGACTCGGGGTCGCGGGCGCCGAGGTGCAGGTTCGACAGCAGCCCGCTGCGGCGGCCGTGCCCCCATTCGACGGCGAGGACGACGAGGTCGAGGGTGTGGCGCGGCTTCACCTTGATCCAGCCGGCGCCGCGGCGGCCCGCCGTGTACGGGGTGTCGAGGGACTTCACGACGACGCCCTCGTGCCCGCGCGCGACGGCCTCGTCGAACATCGCCTTCGCCGCCGCGGGATCGCCGGTGACGAGCCGCGGCATCCGCAGGTGCTCGGGGACGATCCGGGCGAGCGCGGCGCTGCGTTCGGCGCCGGGCGCGTCGAGCAGGTCGGCGCCGTCCAGGTGCAGGACGTCGAACAGGTACAGGGTGAGCGGGACGGGTTCGGCGTCCTTCGCGGTGCGGGTGGCGGTGCGCGCGCCGGTCACCTGGAACGGGTGCGGGCGCCCGTCGGCCCGCAGCGCGATCAGCTCGCCGTCGAGCACCGCGTCGCGTACCGGCAGTTCCCGGACGGCCGCGACGACCTCGGGCAGCCGTTCGGTGATCTCGTCGAGGGTGCGGGTGAACACGCGGACCGTCCCGTCCGCCACGTGCACCTGCGCGCGGACGCCGTCGAGCTTCCACTCCACGGCGGCCTCCGCGGCGAGCTTGCCGAACGCCTCGTCGATGGACGGTGCCGCCGCGGCGAGCATCGGCTTCACGGGGCGCCCGACCTCGAGCGAGAACCCCCGCAGCCCCTCGGCGCCGTCGGCGAGCGCGGCCGTCGCGACCGGGCCGAGGGAGCCGCGCAGCATGAACGCCCGCCGGACGTCCGCCGCCGGGACGCCCGCGGCGGACGCGATCGCCTCGGCCATCAGGCCGTCCAGCGCCCCCTGCCGCAGTTCCCCGGACAGCAGCCGGACGAGGAAGTCCTGCTCGCCGCGGGTGGCGCGGCCCAGCAGCCCCGCGACGAGTTCCCGCCGCCGGGCGACCGACCCCTTCCCGGACACGGCGCCGATCTCGGTGAACGTCGCGTCGACCTCCGCGACGGTCAGCTCCGGGGCGTCCGCGGGCGGCGGGACGTCGCGCAGCGCCGCGTACCCCACGCCGATCTGCCGCTGCGGCAGCTCCCCGGACAGGTAGGCCACGACGATCGGCGCCTCCCGCGGCCCCGCCTCGCCGAGGCACGCGGCGAGCGCCGCCACCTTGGCCTTGCGTCCGGACGTCTCCGCGACGACCGCCGACGTCCGGGCGACCTCGTTGATGCGCACGCCTCCCATTGTGACCGGCCGGTCTGACAAACGGATCGGCCGGGGGACCTGGTCAGCGCGGGCGCGCCTGACTACGTTGACGAGCGTGGGGAGATCGTCGGGCGCGGACGCGGCGAGCCGGGAGGGCGCGGGCCTTCCGCGGCCGCCCGAGCCGTTCGAGCGCGTGTACTCGGCGCCCGACCCGCCGTCGCCGTCCCGCCGTCCCGGGCTGCTGGCGGTGCTGGCGGTCGTGGTGGCGCTGGGCGTCGCGGGCGGCGGGGCGCTGCTGCTGCGCTCGGGGGACGGGACGGACGACGCGGCGCCCCGGACGGCCGCGCCCTCGTCCCCGGCGCCCTCGTCGGCCTCGTCCCCGGCCTCGTCCCCGGCCCCGTCTTCCGCCGGGCCGATCGCGGCGCTGCCCGAACCGTGCGGGATGGTGACCGCCGAGACCGTCCGGCGGACGATCCCGGACGCGCGGCAGCGCGACAGCGCGAACTCCACGCTCACGACGTGCACGTACTCGTCGACCGGTTCGGCGTTCCACTGGCTGCGGGTGGAGGCGCACCTGTACGCGCCCGCGAACACCGCCACGCCGGTGGAGGACGCGCGGCGGTATTTCGACGCGCAGTGGCGGCAGGCGCACGAGGCGCCGCTCGTCCGGACGGTCACGCTGGAGCGGCAGCCGGGGCTCGGGGACGAGGCGTACCGGTGGTTCAAGAGCGACGAGGGGCAGCCGACGGTCGTGGGGCAGGTGACCGCGCGGACCCGGAACGCGGTGATCACGGTCAGTTACAGCGAGCGCGGCGAGGGCGCCGCGCGGGAGCGGGAGTGCCTCGACGCGGCGGCCGCGGTGGCGCGAGAAGTTCTCACGTCTCTACAATTCTGACCTGAATCGGCCGATCATGGCATATTTACTGTCAGTACCTTCTAAGGTGTGAGGGCAAGGGGAGGGAGTGCGCCGATCGGGTCCCCGGTTCGACGAAGCGATCGGCGCGCTGTTGATGCCTTCGGGGAGGAGGAGGTCGACGACGTGGCCGGGCCATCGGACGGAGTGTCCTGGGTGTGAACTCCCAGGTAGGCAACATGTCCTCGTCGAAGGGCCGCGGAGTGGACCACACTCCGCGGCCCTTTCCGTTGCCGGGGATGGACCATTGCTTCTGATTAGAGTGCCATTCGGTAATGTCATGCTCGACATCGAGATAAATGGCGCCCTCAACGAGAACACGTTATAGGTGTAAGGGGTCCGGTGCGTTCCGTACGCCGCGGGCGCGGCCGTCCGGGAAAGCGGCCCGGAGAACCGGGCGCACGCGCGGGGCGCCCACACCGGCGTCGCCCGCGGGCGGACGCTCTCCGTGAGGGCGCTCGTCCGGACCGGGGCACTCGCCGAAGCGCTCGTCGGGTCACCCGGCTCGGCCGAGGACACGCCCCTGAGGCCCCGCCTCCGAGGACGGGGCCGCGAGCGGCCTACCGGGGGGCGGGGATGCGGGCCAGAAGGCGCAGGGCGCCGGGGGAGACCCGCGACAGGGTGTGCAGGAGGTGGCCCTCGAAGTTGACCGGGACGACGGCGCGGTTCTTGATGATCGCGTCCACGACGCGCTCGGCGACCTTCTCGGGCGGGTAGTTGCGCAGCCGGATCGCCTTCTGGCCGCGCTCGTGCAGGCGGGCGCGCTCGGCGGGGCCGCCGCCGACGATCGTGGCGTTCCTGGCGATGCCGGTGTCGGCGAAGCCGGGGCAGACGGCGGTGACGCCGATGCGGTGCCCGGCGAGTTCGGCGCGCAGGCTCTGGCTGAGCATGAGGACGGCCGACTTCGTGGTGCAGTAGGCGGGCATCGACCGCCAGGGCGCGAACGCGGCGGCGGACGCGATGTTGACGATGTGGCCGCCGAGGTTCGGCTTGTCGGGCTTGTTGGGCAGGGCGGTGACGCGGTCGACCATCTGCCGGCCGAACAGGCGGGATCCGTGGACGACGCCCCACAGGTTGACGCCGACGATGCGCTCCCAGTCGTCCAGGCCGGTGTCCATGAACGGGCCGACGACGGCGATGCCCGCGTTGTTCACGACGATGTCGGGGACGCGGTGGGTCTCCTTGACCTCGGCGGCGAACGCCTCCATCGCGGCCCGGTCGGCGACGTCGACCTCGTACGGGGCGCCGCCGGGGCCGATCGTCTTGGCGAGCGTGACCGTCCGTTCGGCGGCGGGCAGATCGATGTCGGCCGCGATCACCGTGGCGCCCCGCTCGGCGAGCGCGAGCGTGATCGCCCGGCCGAACCCGCCGCCGGCTCCGGTGACGACGGCGAGCGCGCCGTCGAAATGCGCGAGGGGCATGCCAACCTCCGTGAACAGCGTCCCGATGAGCAGGCTCTAAGGTACTCAGCCGGAGGACGCCTCCGCGATGACGGTGTCGACCTCGGCCTTGCGCGCGGCCTCCTCGGCGGCGAAGCGTTCGCCGTCGAGCCGCTCCGCGATCTCCTCGTCCTGGTTCATCAGGGCGTCGAGGTCGGCCTTCCCCATATCGAGGACGCCCATGTCGTCGTAGGTCTGCCGGATGCGGTCGCTCCACAGCCCGATGTCCTTGACGCACGGGACGATCCGGCTGAACAGCAGGCTCTGGAACGTCCGCATGTACGGCGACTCGTTCACCATCTCGTCGATCTCGGCCGGCGGGATCCCGAAGTTCTCCCAGACCTCGCGGCCCCGGATGCGGTCGCGCATGAGGTAGCAGCCCTCGATGACGAACTCCTCGCGTTCGCGGAGTTCGGCGGGGGAGAGCTGCCTGTAGTAGTCGCGGAGCGCGAGCCGTCCGAACGCGACGTGCCGCGCCTCGTCCTGCATGACGTAGGCGAGGATCTGCTTCGGGAGCGGCTTGGTGGTGACGTCGCGCATGACGCCGAACGCGGCGAGCGCGAGACCCTCGATGAGCACCTGCATGCCGAGGTAGGGCATGTCCCAGCGCGAGTCGGCGAGGGTCTCGTCGAGGAGTTCCTGCAGCTTGGTGTTGATCGGGTAGACGAGGCCGATCTTCTCCTGGAGGAACTTCGAGAAGAGCTCGACGTGGCGGGCCTCGTCCATCGTCTGGGTGGCGGAGTAGAACTTGGAGTCCAGGTCGGGGACGGACTCGACGATGCGGGCGGCGGTGACCATCGCGCCCTGCTCGCCGTGCACGAACTGGGAGAACTGCCAGGACGCCGAGTGCCTGCGGAGCTCGCCGCGGTCCTTCTCCGACATCCTGTCCCAGTATTCGGTCCCGTAGACGGCGAGGGACTGGTCGGGAACGCCGAGCACGTCGTGCGGGTCGACCTCGAGGTCCCAGTCGATGCGCTTGACGGAGTCCCACTGCTTGTCCTTGCCCTTCTGGTACAGGGCGAGGAGCCGGTCGCGGCCGTCGTCGTACTCCCACGTGAACCGGGCCTCCCCGGCCATGGGGACGTTCCAGGTGGACGTGTCGACGGGCGCGGTGTACAGATCATGGGTCGACATGGCGTTCCCCCTCGAGGACGCAAACGTACGATGTACGTCTTACGTACAATGTACGTACCGTGACACGGCCCACCGGGGCTGTCAATGGCGAAGGGACGGGCGGCAACGTGTCCTCCGGCACTCCCGGGCGCGACGCGCCGGAGCGGCGCCCGGCCCTCACCCGGGGCCGGATCGTCCGCGCGGCGATCGGGCTCATCGAGCGGGAGGGCGCGGACGCCCTGTCGATGCGGCGGGTCGCGGCGGAGCTCGGCGTCGCCGTGATGTCGCTCTACAACCACGTCCCGAACAAGGGCGCGCTGCTGGAGGGCGTCGCCGAGCACGTGGTGTCCGGGATGGAGTTGCAGGACGACCCGTCCGCGCCCTGGCAGGAGCGCGTGCGCGCGCTCGTGCGGGCGTTCCGGACGGTCGCGCACGAGTACCCCCGCTGCATGACGATCGTGCTGACCCGCAGGTTCGACACGACGGTCGGGCTGCGGCCCGCCGAGCGCGCGCTGGCGCTCGCCGAGGCGGCGGGGTTCGACGGCGTCACGGCCGTCCGGATCATGCGGGCGCTGATGGCGTACGCGCTCGGCGCCCAGATGCGCGAGATCGGCTTCGGCAAGATGCTGCACCATCTCGACACGTCCCCGGCGGAGAACTTCGCGAAACTGGACGCCGCGACGTTCCCGCACGTCATCGCGCTCGGTCCCGAACTCGCCCGGCACGACCCGGAGGCCGACTTCGAGTTCGGGCTCGACCTGCTGGTCGGCGCTCTGGAGGCGCTGCCCCGCGCCCGCTCCGCGCGCTAACCGGTCGGTTCCCCGGCCGCGGGGCGGTCGGCGATGTACGGGCTGAGGCCGCTCCAGCAGAAGTCGGTCATGTAGCGGGCGGCGTCCTCGGCCGTCACGTCGGGCCGGCCGGTCTGCCACTGGGCGAGCCGCTCGCTCGCGCCCATGATGATCTGGGTGTACGCCTCGACGACGTCGGCGGGGGCGTCCGGGACGAACGTGCCGAGGACGCCCGCGATCAGCCCGCTCTGCTGCGCGCGCGCCTCGTCGAGGGCCTTCATGGTCTCGGGCGGGCCGATCGGTTCGCGCAGGATCATGGCGAACGACGCGCTGTGCGACGCGACGAACCCGAAGTAGGCGACCATGCCGCGCCACAGGATGTCGGCGGGGTCGGTCGCCTGGGCCATGGCCTTCTGGGTGACCTCGAAGAGCTCGGCCTTGGAGCGGCGCATGCAGGCGAGCAGCAGGCCGTCCTTGGAGCCGAAGTGCTCGTAGAGCATCGGCTTGGAGACGCCGCAGCGTTCGGCGATCTCGTCCATCGAGGTGGCCTGGTAGCCGCGTTCGCCGAACACCTGCTCCGCGACGTCCAGCATCTGCCGCCGGCGCTCGGCGCGGGACATCCGGCGTCGGTGGGGTGTGGCGGCACTCACAGGGAAATCCTCTCTGTTGGACCTACCGTCAGTAACCTACTCCAGGTAACTTACCGCTAGTAGGTAACGGGAGAGGACGGTTATGAGCGAAGGCGCACCGGCGATCGTCATCATCGGCTCCGGATTCGCGGGGCTCGGCATGGCGATCGGCCTCAAGAAGGCCGGATTCCACGACTTCGTCATCCTGGAGAAGAGCGAGGCCCTCGGCGGCACATGGCATGACAACACCTACCCCGGGTGCGCCTGCGACGTCCCCTCGCACATGTACTCGTTCTCGTTCGAGCTGAACCCCGGCTGGTCGCGGATGTTCGCGCCGCAGCCGGAGATCCGCTCGTACATGGAGCGGACGGCCGACAAGCACCGGGTGCGCGAGCACATCAGGTTCGGCGCGGACGTCGAGAGCATGGAGTACGACGACGCGGCCAAGCGCTGGAACGTGACGCTCGCCGACGGGACGGTCCTGACGCCGAAGGCCATCGTGTCCGGCATCGGCGCCCTGCACATCCCCGCGTTCCCGGACCTGCCCGGCATCGAGCGGTTCCAGGGCACCGCGTTCCACTCGGCCGAGTGGGACCACTCCTACGACCTCACCGGCAAGCGCGTCGCCGTCATCGGGACGGGCGCCTCCGCCGTCCAGTTCGTCCCGCAGATCGCGAAGGAGGTCGAGCACCTCGCGCTGTTCCAGCGGACGCCCCCGTGGATCCAGCCCAAGCCCGACCGGGAGTTCCCCGCGCCCGTCCGCAAGGCGTTCGAGAAGGTGCCGGGCGCGGCGCGCGGGTTCCGCAACGGCATCTACTGGACGCTGGAGGCCCGGGCCGTCGGCTTCACCATCGACCCGCGGCTGTCGGGCCCGATGGAGTGGCTCGCCCGCCGGCACCTGAAGCGGCAGATCCCCGACCCCGGGTTGCGCGCCAAGGTGACGCCCGACTACACGATCGGCTGCAAGCGGGTGCTGCTGTCCAACGACTACTATCCGGCGCTGACGCGGCCGAACGTGGAGGTCGAGACGTCCGGCGTCGCCGAGGTGCGGGAGCACTCGATCGTCACGAAGGACGGGCGCGAGTACGAGGTCGACTGCATCATCTACGGGACCGGGTTCAAGGTGACCGACGCGCTCGCCGAACTGCGCGTCACCGGGCGCGGCGGCGTCAAGCTCCAGGAGCTGTGGGCGGACGGCATCGAGGCGCACCGCGGCACGACGATCCCGGGCCTGCCGAACTTCTTCATGCTGCTCGGCCCGAACACCGGTCTCGGCCACAACTCGGTCGTCTTCATGATCGAGGTGCAGATCCAGCACGTGCTGAGCTGCCTGCGGCTCATCCAGGAGAGCGGCGCGGACGCGATCGAGCCGAAGCCCGAGGCGGCGCGCCGGTTCAACGACCGGCTGCACCGGCGGCTGCGCAAGGCGGTCTGGAGCGAGGGCGGCTGCCAGAGCTGGTACCTGGACGACCAGGGCGTCAACCGCACGCTGTGGCCGGGGCACACGTTCGAGTTCTGGGCGAGCAGCCGCAAGGCGAAGCCGGAGGAGTACACCCTCATCCCGTGACCCGGGACGCGCCGGGGCGGCGAGGGCCGCCCCGGCCCCCGCCCGCCCGGTCATTTCTCCGGCGCGAACATCGGCCGGTACCCGGCGATGAGCTGCCGGATCACCGGGCGCTGCTGGGCCGGTGTGCGGCCGCGCAGCCCGTGTATCGGGTCCAGGCCGTCGTAGTAAGGGGCCAGCGCGAGGAACGGCAGCAGCGCCAGGATCGTCGTGGCGAGGACCTCCAGGTCGGCGTCCGCGCGGATCTGCCCCTTCTCCTGCCACAGTTGCAGCGTCGGGTGGATGACCTGCAGGTAGTGCTGGTTGGCGGTGTCGCGGACGACCGACCGGACGGAGTTGTCGAGCTCGAAGTTCGTCGCCGCGGTGACGCCGCGCTCGAGCGGGTGCGCCTCCATGTACTCCGACCAGTCGCACATGACGTCGAACAGCCACTCGTCGAACTGCTGGTCGAAGTCGATGGCCGCCATGCGGCGCTCCATCTCCTCGCGGATGCGCCGGGACGCCTCGTCGCAGACGAACGCGAAGAACTCCAGCTTGTCGTTGAAGTACTGGAACAGCGAGCCCTTGGCGATGCCGGCCTCGCGGGCGATCGTGTTGAGGCTGCCGGTCGAGTACCCGTGTTCCCCGAACTCCTTCATCGCCACTTCAAGCACGCGCGCGCGCTTTGCGACGTTCAGGCGGAACCAGGTTGACGTCGGCATGGACCTCTTCGACTTTCCGTCAGGGAGCGGTAACCCGAAGGTCAGGATAACGGTCCCGCGCGTCCCATGTGACCTGAACGTCCCCGACGTCCGGACGTTTTCGCCGGTCCGGCCCCTTCTTCATGGTGATTCGACTACTTTCGCCGGACATGTGCGTATCGCTGGCCGAGGCCGAATTCACCGGAACGACCCTGTACGTCGGACGCCGCCGGCACCCGCGCCACGGCGCGATCGAGGTGCTCGGCTACGAGAACACCGCGCTGAACCTCGCGGACGGCCCCAACGCGATGCTCCTGCACCTGCCCGCCCGCACGATGACGCCGGACCACTTCGTTCCGGTCGGCCGGCACGGCGGGCGCGTCCTCGCGGCGATGGTGGACGCCGTGCGACCGCCGTCCCGGGGCGCGGGCGCCGCGGCCATGGACTGGATGTCGCACGGGCCGCGGGACGTCCAGGTGTTCGAGCACGACGTCTACACCGTCCTGCTGGCCGAGGACCCGACGCTGATCCCGGCCGCGCTGGCGCGCGTCCCCGGGCGCAGGCGGCCGCGTCTCGACCCGGCTCTGATGGAGTTCTACGCCGACCACTACCCGCGCCACTCAGTCGCCGTCTGCTGCTTCGACAACGCCGACGCGCGCCGCGCCAAGCCATTGCTCATGTGGTACGAGCCGCTCGACCCGGACGTCCTGGTCGCCCCGGCGCTGGACGCCCACACCGGCGGCCCGCCGGTGCCGGGCGAGCCCGTCGGGACCGACCACTGGGTCCTGTTCGGCGGTGACGATGCGCCCGGCGCACCGGTGGACTACCCGCGCGGGCTGCGCGGCAAGGTTCGCGACTTCCTGCCGGACACGGTGATCGGCGCGCATTTCGGCGCCGCGCTGCCCAACGGCGACTTCGCGCTCGCCCACGACGATCTCCTCGCGGGCCGGATCGACCGGATCGAGCGGCTGCGCCCGTCCGGGCGAGGGTGACGGCGGCGCACACCGGGGGCGCCTTCGGGCGGCTGGGGCCCGATGGCCGGATCCGGCGGATCGACCGGCTCGACAGGATGGGCCGGGAAGACGATCGACGAGCGCGTTCGTGCGCACATCCTGACAATCCGTGAGGAGAAATCACCCGCCGAAGTGAGCAATCGCCCGCCCGATGTTCGCCGCTCTTGTCCGGGCCATTCACCCCGTGCTTGGATTCGTTTCTGACAATTGTACTGATCGTCACTAGGCGGGGGAGGCGGACGGGTGCGTTCACGTTCGACCGGCGGAGTGCTGCTCGCGGGAGTGGGCGCGGCCGCCGTCCTCACGGTGTCGGGGGCGGCCCCGGCGATGGCGGAGCCGACACCGACCACGACCTCGTCGGACACGACGCCGCCGCCGACCGACACCGCCACGCCCAGCCCGCCGCCGGAGACGCCGACGCCGCCGCCCACCCCCACGCCGACCCCCACCCCCACGCCGACCGACCCGCCCACCCCGACCCCCACCCCCACGCCGACCGACCCGCCCACCCCGACGCCGACGGACGGGACGACGCCGCCCCCCACGCCGACCCCCACCCCCACGCCCACCGACCCGGGCGAGCCCACCGGCCCCGAGCGGCTGGCCCTGGAGCTGTCCGCGACCGGGACGACCGTGCGGCCCGGCGGGTCGATCACGGTGACGGCGCACTACTGGGCGTTCGGCGCCACCGCGAAGGGCGCGGTCCTGCGGGTGGCCGCGCCGGGCGCGACCGTCACCCCGGCGCGGCGGAACATCGGGACGCTCGGCTCGGCGGGCGGGAACGCGGCCGTGACCGTCGCCGTGCCGGCCGGCTCCGGGCCGCGCGCCGTGCGGGTGACCGCGACGGTCTCCGCGCCCGGCATGACGGCCGCGTCGCGCTCGTTCGACCTCGTCGTCACCGACCCGTCCGGCAACGTGCCCGCCGACCTCTCCGAGCTGACCTCGGGGTCGCTCCCGCCGGTCACCCCGCCGGGCACGCTGACGGGGCGGCCGTCGACGGTGCCGGGACTGCTCGGCGACATCCAGGCGCCGCGGGTGGCGCTCCCGCCGGTCGCGTCGCCGCGGGTCGCGCCGCTGTCGAACGCGGTCGTGCCGATGTCGAACCTGCGGGCCCTGCCGGAGGACGCGTCCCCCATCGAGGAGCTCGGCGCCCTGCAGGCGGGCGTGCTCGCCGCGCTCGGGTCGGCGGTGACGCTGGCGCTGCTCCGGATCCGCCTCGCGCGCCGCGCGGTCCCGCCGCCGCGCCGCGTGTACGGCCGGACGTACGGGCGCGTCGACCGGCGCGGCCGCCCGTCCAAGCACGGCGTGCGGATCGCGCTGCTGCCCGCGGAGCCCTACCGGCCGCGCCCCTGAGGCCCGGCCCGCCGTGCCGCCCCGGTCAGCGCGCGAGCCGGATCAGGATCCGGCAGACCTCCTCGAGGATCTCGCCCGCCTGGGTCTCGTCCTCGGCCGTGGCGATCTCCCGCCCGGCCTCGCCGATCACGGTGGTGAGGACGAGCCCGAGCACCTCCTCGGCGCGTCCGGTGGCGGGCGGCTCGCCCGCGCCCGTCCCGTCCCGGCCGCGCAGCAGCTTGGTGTTGCGGGCGACCCACCGCTGGGTGCGGCTGCGGCGCATCAGCGACGACCCGGGCGGGCCCTCGCCCGCGAGGAACAGCCGGGCCGCCTCCCGGCGCTCCCAGCACACCCGCAGGTACGCGCGGGCCCCCGCGATGAACTGGGCGATCGGGTCGCGCTGGCCCTCCTCGCGGGCGGCCGAGACGGCCTGCGCCGCGCGGCGCTCCTGCTCCCCGGTGAGCTCCTCCCACAGCGCCACGTACAGGCCGGCCTTGCCGCCGTAGTGGTGGTAGAGGCTGCCGACGCTGATGCCGGACCGCTCGACGATCTCGGCGATGCCCGCGTCGGCGTACCCGCGGTCGGCGAAGACCTCCTGGGCGGCCGTCAGCAGGGCCTGGCGGGTCGCGTCGGCGCGCGCCCACTGCCGCCCGCCGCCGCCCGCGGTCTCGCCGTTCGCCTCGGCGGCCTGCCGCGTCCTGCTCGTGCGCATCCCACCATGGTGCCAGGCGGGCGCCCGCGCCGCGCCGCGGCACGGGCGCCGCTGCCCGAGGTCGTGCCGGGGGACGGTCTAGTACCAGCCGACCCGCTGCGAGTGGCCCCACGCCTCGCACGGGGTGCCGTAGCGGGCGTCGATGTAGTTCAGGCCCCACGCGATCTGGGTGCGGGCGTTGGTCTGCCAGTCCGACCCGGCGCTGGCCATCTTGGTGCCGGGGAGCGACTGCGGGATGCCGTAGGCGCCGCTGGACGGGTTCTGGGCCCGCTCGTTCCAGCCGCTCTCCTTGGTCCACAGGCTCTCCAGGGCGGACCAGCATCCGCTCCAGCCCTTGAGCGCGTTCATCTGCTTGCCGATGGCCTTGTTCTCCGAGACGGTGGTGTCGCCGCCGCCCGCGGGCGCGTTCGGGAGGGCGCCGCCACCGCCGGACGCGGACTCCGGCTCGGGCTTGTCGAAGGAGCTCTTGACGGACTCGTCGCTGTTCTTCTCCGCCTTCTTCTGCTTCGCCTCCGCCTGCTGCTTCTCGTAGGCGCGCTTCTTGGCGGACGCGACCGCGTCGGCGGCGATCGGGTCCATCTCGGACCCTTGCAGCATCTCCAGCATCTCGTTGGCGGACATGTCCTCGGCCGCGATCGTCGGGGGCTCGCCGCCGTCGTCGCCGCCGATGGGCACGAGCACCAGGACGGCGGCGAGCACGGCCAGGCCCACCGCCGTGATGGTGACGTTGCTGGTGAGGACGCGCAGCGCCGTGCCGCGGTTCGGCTTGAACCGCGCGGCGGCCCGGGGCGCGGGCGACGTCCGGCCGGCGGACGCGTCCGGGGCGCCCCCGCCGTGCGGGGTGCTCGCGTCGGGCGGGGCGCCCGGGCCGGGCGGCGGCTCCGCCTCGGGGGGCGCGTCGGACGCGTACGGGTCGCCGCCGGGAGGCGGCGCCTCACCGGCGGCCTGGCCGCCGGCGTACGGGTCGCCCGCGGTGTACGGGACGTCCGCGGCGTACGGGGCCCCGGTGCCGTTCGGGTCGCCGGGGAGCAGAGCATCGTGCCGGGGGGCGTCCGCCCGGGCCTGCGCGCCCCGCTCGCCGCGGGCGAAGCGGGTGGCCTTCTTGGGGCGTCTGCGGTTGCCGTGACTCTGGGGCATAGGAGAAGACTGCCTTATCGGCGGGGAGTTGTGTCCGGTTCGCCGATTTTAGGGCTGTGCGGCGCCGTGCGGATCACCACCGTCGGCGTCCCCGAAGAACTCCAGGTCCCCGACCGCGACGCGCGCCGCCTGGAGCGCCTCGAAGAGCCGGCCGTGGCCGTCCCCGGCGAGACCCGCGAGGGGGCCGCCGGGCGCCTCCAGCGCGAGGTTCGCCTCGTTGACGCGCTCCCGGCCCTTCGCGGTGATCTGGACGAGCGCGGCGCGCCGGTCGCGCGGGTGCGGGACGCGGTCCACCAGCCCGTCCGCGCGGAGCTGGTCGACGGTGAGCGTCACGGTCGTCGGGTGCACCATCAGCCAGCGGCCGAGGGTGCTGAGGCCCGCCTGCCCGGAGTCGATGAGGGCGAGGGTGGTGAGGACGGCGTAGCCGGTGCGGCCGAGGTCGAACCGGCCGAGCTCCTCGTCGAGCGCCTTCCTCAGCAACTGGTTCAGCCGGGCCACCGCGCAGATGGCCATGAAGGGGCCCGGGTCGCCGCGCAGGCCCTGTCCGTCCCAGCGCTCCTTGATGCCGGTGACCAGCGGGTCCACGCCATCACTCCCGATTACGTCTGTGGTTCGTTGTGGCGGGTTTCGCACCCCGAGATCGTAGCTTCGGACAAAGGTCCATGTAAGTACTCGATTCTTAGACCTTCTTCTAATAGAGTGCTCCAAATCACAGGCGGTGCCTGCGTGCTCTGAGGAGCCCCGGTTTTCGCATGTGGTACCGGATCTCGGCCGAGACCGGAAGGCGCGCGAGGAGAAAGACAGGACGTCGCGCGCCCTTTTTCCGGCGACGGCGGTGAGCCGGCGTATCGGATGAGCGCCGACGTCCGAGAACGAAGGAGGCTGGTATGACCCTTCGCCCCGCCCCCCAGGGGGAGGTCGCCGGCTGATGGCCCTGAGTCTGTCCCGGGCCCCCGATCTGGCGCGCAGACGAGTCGAACGCACCCTCGACGAGACCGGGCTGCTGTGCGTGACCCTCCTGGAGGGCCTGCGCCGCACCTGGGACCTGCGCCAGTGGTGGGGCGAGTTCATCGAGCAGTGCTGGTTCCTCGCGCGGGTCACCGCCGTCCCGGTCATGCTGATCGCGGTGCCCCTCGGCGCGACGATCTCGTTGCAGGTCGGCGACATCGCGCGGCAGCTCGGCGCCGCGTCCGGCACCGGCGCGCTGCTCGTCGCCGCGATGATCCAGCAGGTCGCGCCGCTCGCGGCCGCGCTGCTGGTCTCCGGCGTGGGCGGCTCGGCGATGACGTCCGACATGGGCGCCCGCAACATCCGCGACGAACTGGCGGCGATGGAGGTCATGGGGATCAACCCCGTGCACCGCCTGGTCACCCCGCGGCTGTGGGCGGCCAGCACCGTCTCCGCGCTGCTGTGCTCCGTGGTGATCCTCGCCGGCGTGCTCGGCGGCTTCTACTTCAACGTCATCCAGCAGGGGGTCAGCCCCGGCGCCTTCTTCGACGGCGCCACGACCCTCCTGCAGTTCTCGGACCTCGTCGTGACCCTGTTCAAGGCATGGGTGTTCGGCTTCGTCGCCGCCGCCGTCGCCTGCTACATGGGCATGAACTGCGACTACGGACCCGTCGGCGTCGGCCGGGCGGTCAACCGGGCGGTGGTGGTCACCTCGATCGTGGTGTTCGCCATCAACTACGTCGTCGAGATGGTCTACCAGGTCCTCGTCCCCCGGAAGTTCTAGATGGTCGCCATTACCCCCGTACGCAAGCTGGGCCGGGCCGTGCAGACGCGGACGGCGGGCCTCGCGGCCTCCGCCAACCTGCCGGTGTTCCTCGGCCGGGTCCTCTACCACCTGTTCTTCGACATCATCATCCGCCGCAAGTACGGCAAGACGCTCGCCAAGCAGGTCAGCGACATCACCGTCGGCGTCGGCGCGCTCGTCATCGGCGGCGGCATGATCTTCGTGATCGCCACGATGTCGCTGGCGACCGGCGCGATGGTCGGCCTGCAGGGCTACCCGGGGCTGGAGCGCATCGGCGCCGAGGCGTTCACCGGGCTGATCTCCAGCTACTCCAACGTCCGCGAGGTCACCCCGATCATCGCGGGGGTCGCGCTGGTCGCGCAGGTCGGCACCGGCTTCACCGCCGAGATCGGCGCGATGCGGATCTCCGAGGAGATCGACGCGCTGGAGGTCATGGGGATCAACTCCCTCGCCTACCTGGTGTGCACCCGGGTCGCGGCGGGCGTGATCGCGCTCGTCCCGCTCTACCTCGTGTCACTGTTCATGGCGTTCTTCGCCACGCGGTTCATCACGATCCAGTACTTCGGGCTGTCGCCCGGCATCTACGACTACTACTTTCACCTCTACCTGCCACCGATCGACGTGTTCTACAGCGTGATCAAGGTGGCGATCTTCGCGTTCATCATCATGTTCGTCCATTGCTACCGCGGCTACTACGCCGCCGGCGGGCCGGTCGGCGTCGGCGTCGCCGCGGGCCGCGCGATCCGGGAGTCCACGATCCTGATGATCCTCATGAACCTGGTCCTGTCGTACATCTTCTGGGGCCACGGGAGCACTGTGGAGCTGACCGGATGAGCGACGAGACACTCTCCGCCCGCTCCCGGACGGTCTTCGGGCTGGTCGGCGCGGGCGTCCTGGCGGCGTCCGCGGCGCTGATCGCGGTCGGCGCGACGCAGGACCACGAGGGCTCCACGTACTACACGGCGCAGTTCGGGACGGCCGGGCAGGGCCTCGACCCGGAGAAGTCCGAGGTGAAGATCCGCGGCATCGAGGTCGGCACCGTCGCCTCGCTGGACCTGCGCGACGACGGCCGCGTCGCCGTCCGGATCCGGGTGGACGAGGGCGTGCGGATCCCCGACACGACCGTGGCGTCCATCGAGCCGGTGTCGGTGTTCGGGCCGAAGGACCTCACCCTGAACCTCGGCGCGCACGAGCTGACCGGCCCCTACCTGGAGGACGGCGGCCGCATCGCCAAGACGCAGGACCCGCAGGAGCTCGCCGACACCGCGTGGCCCACCTACGAGCTGACGCGGGCGATCAACCCGGACGACGTCGCGACGCTGCTGCACACGTTCGGCGCGGGGCTGTCCGGGCAGGGCCCGGCGCTGCGCCGGACGATCGACAACGGCGCGAAGGTGATCGACGCGACCCACCGGAACCGGGAGGTGATCCGGTCGCTGCTGAACGACATCACCGGCGTCTCGCAGACGCTCGGCGCCCGCGGTGACACGGTCACCGGGCTCGCCGGCGACTTCAACGAGCTGTCCGCGGTGATCAACGAGAAGCCCGACAAGGTGTCGCTGCTGCTGGACGAGGCGAGCGAGCTCGGGAACCGGGTCGGCGGCACCCTGCAGCGGCAGGGCGGCAACCTCGGCGAGGTCATCGACGGCGCGGCGGACGTCGCCCACGTGACGAACCGGCAGCTGCGCAACGTCCCGATCATGATCGACAGCCTGAACGGGTTCTTCCGGCTGCTCGCGCAGATCATCCGCATCCCGGGGCCCGAGGGCACGATGGTCGCGCAGGCGTCCAACCGGCTGCCGCTCGACATCTGCGCCATCATCCGCGACCTGTGCCCGACGACGTCCTTCGAGACGTCCTTCGGCGGCGGCGCGAACGCCCACGGGACGAACGCCGGCGGCGCGACCGCGAACGGAACGAACGGGACGCGCGCTCCCGGCACGAACGGGAGGCGGCCGTGAAGGGGAGGCCGCGCGGCAAGGCCGCGCGCGGGCCCGACTACCGGACGACGGCGAAGTTCGTCGTGTTCGTCGCCGTGACGGGCCTGCTGACGTTCTTCATCGGCCAGCAGATCCTCGGCACGACGTTCGCCGACCGGTACCGGCTGACCGCGACGTTCGACGACGTCACCGGGCTGGTGGAGGGCGACCAGGTGAAGGTCGCCGGGACCCCGGTCGGCCGCGTCGAGGGCATCGAGGTGGTGCGCGGCAAGGCCCGCGTCGAGATGGCCGTCGACACCGAGCTGA
Source organism: Actinomadura sediminis (assembly GCF_042675525.1). NCBI lineage: Bacteria > Bacillati > Actinomycetota > Actinomycetes > Streptosporangiales > Thermomonosporaceae > Actinomadura > Actinomadura sediminis. The sequence continues at coordinate 74,842 of NZ_JBHTJA010000020.1, read as the reverse complement.
AGATCCCGGCGGACTCCACCGCCGCGATCCGCTGGCGCAACGTGATGGGCCAGCGGGTGGTCTACCTGGAGCCGGGGGCGAGCAAGGAGATGCTCGACGACGGCGACCGCGTCACGCACACGAAGTCGGTGGTGGACCTCGGCGAGATCGTCAACAGCATCGGGCCGCTGACCCGCAACCTCGACCCCGACCAGCTCAACAAGATCCTCTTCTCGTTCTCGCAGGCGCTCGAGGGCAACGAGCAGAACATCTCGGTGCTGACGAACAACCTGGACGTGCTGCTCCAGACGTTCGCGTCCCGCAAGGACACCATCCGGAAGATGATCGACGACTACGAGACCGTCAGCGGCGCGGTCGCGACGCGCGACAAGCAGATCGCGGCGAGCATCGACAACCTCGAGTCGCTCGTCAAGGTCTTCGTGGACAACCGGCGGTTGCTGGAGGACGCGACCGTGCAGATCGCCGGGGTCACCACGAACCTGAACCGGGTGCTCGGCGGCAACGACGCCCAGCTCGCCCGGATCATCCGGAACCTGGCGGAGCTGGGCGAGACGTTCCGGCTGAACGTCGACCAGCTCGAGCAGATGGTGCAGAAGCTTCCGCTGACGCTGCGGCAACTGTTCTCGGCCGCGAACGGCGGGCACTTCCTGCGCACCAACGCGCTCTGCCTGAACATCGTCCAGGGGCCGTGCCCGTTCGAGATGGAGCTGCCGAAGGCGCCCGGGACGGACGAGCCGACGCGCCAGGAGCTCGACAAGCTGCGGGCGCTGCTGACGAAGGGGGGCGAGTGATGGCGCTGAAGTCGCTGCGCGACGTCGACCAGAAGATCGTCGCGATCGTGACCCTCGCCGCCCTCGGCGCGGCCGTGACGTTCGCGTTCGCCGTCGGCCAGCTGCACCTGTTCGACCGCGGCTACACGATGAGCGGCGAGTTCACCGACGTGTCCGGCATCAAGCCGGGCGACGACGTGCGGGTCGCCGGGGTGAAGGCGGGCCGCGTCACCGGCGTCGAACCCGACTTCGACACCGGCAAGGTGATCATCACCTGGCATGTGGACGCCGGGATCGACCTCGGCCGGCAGACCCGCGCGGAGGTCACCACGACCACGCTGCTCGGCGGCCGCTACCTGAAGCTGTCGGGCCCCGTCCCGGAGAACGGGCCGTACCTGGCGAACCTGGACGAGTCGAAGCGGCGGATCCCGCTGGCGCGCACGAGCGTCCCGTTCACGGTCCCGGAGGCCCTGGAGGGCGCGCACGACATCGTCGGGCGGCTCGACCAGGAGAACATCGACCGGCTGCTCACCCAGATCAACAAGATCGAGTCGCCGGGGGCGAAGAAGCTGAACCGCATCCTGGTGAACCTCCGGGACGTGTCGCAGATGCTGAACGACCAGGCGCCGCAGATCGAGAAGCTCATCGACAACAGCAAGCAGATCACCGGGACGCTGGCGAGCAAGGACCGGCAGCTCCGGGAGATCATCGACTCGAGCCAGGTGCTGCTGCGGACGCTCGTGCAGCGCCGTGACGAGCTGGCCGCCACGATCGGGCAGGGCAGCCGGACCGTGCGGACGCTGTCGAACGTCATCGAGAGCAACCAGAAGGAGCTGGACAGGCTCCTCGACGACCTGCACCTGCTGACCACCCGCCTCGCGCCCAACATGGACGCGCTGAACACCGACTTCTCGCTGCTCGGCCCCACGTTCCAGCAGGTCGCGAACCTCAAGGGCAGCGGGCCGTGGATCGAGGGGCTGCTCACCGGCCTCGGCCCGATCCAGCCGCCGGGGCCGATCTCCACCCGCCGTCCCGCGGGCCAGGGAGGCAACTGATGACCCGCCGCTTCCCCCGCGCCCTGGCCGCCCGGGGCCGAGCCCTCGCCGCCGTGCTCGGCCTCGCCCTCGCGGCGTCCGCGGGCGGCTGCTCGATCGTCCCCGCCGCCGACGACGGCCGCACGATGACCGTCTACTTCCCGAAGGCCCGCTCCTTCTACCCCGAGTCGAAGGTGAAGGTCATGGGCGCCGACGTGGGACGCGTCGAGTCCGTGCAGAACCTCGGCGACAAGATCAAGGTGACGTTCACGATCCGCGACGACGTCCCGCTCCCCAAGGGGGTGCAGGCGTCGATCGTCCCGCTGAACCTGATCGGCGAGCGCAACCTCGTCCTGCACCCGGCGTGGAAGCCGGGGCAGCCGAAGGAGCAGGCCGACGAGATCCCGATCGAACGCACCCACGTGCCCGTCGAGGTGGACGACGCGCTGAGCGCGTTCACGAACCTCGCGGACGCGCTCGATCCCACGAAGATGCAGTCCGCGCTCGACACCGCGGCCGGGACCGTCCAGGGCAACGGCCGCCAGTTCAACGCCACGCTTGAGCAGAGCTCCCGGCTGGTCGAGAACGTCGCCGGGCAGGACGAGGAGCTGATCGAGGTCGCGGAGAACCTGCACCGGCTCGCCGGGGTCGTGCGCGGGCGCGAGCAGGTGCTCGGCACGCTGATCCGCAACTTCGGCGAGGCGACGCGGGTGCTCAGCAGCGAGCGCGGCGAACTCCAGGAGCTCATCAAGGGGATGCTGGTCCTCGCCGAGAACGGCCAGGAACTCCTCGACAAGTACGAGGGGCAGCTCCCGTACGACCTGGCGGTGCTCACCCGCACCGCGCTCGTCCTCAAGGGCAACTCCAAGGAGCTCGCGCAGCTCCTCGACGTCCTGCCGGGCATCAGCGACGCGCTCATCGGCGGCTACGACCCGGAGACGAAGTCGCTGTACATCCGGTTCGCGACGGACGCGTTCCTGCGGACCTGGCTGAAGGGGCTCATGGGCACCGACGAGGTCGGCTGCCCGCTGCCCCCGCCCAACTCGAACTGTCCGTGGGAGAACGGGGGAGGCAACTGATGCGCGGGCTGATCCTCGTCCTCGCCGCGGTCGTCGCGGTCGCGGTGTCCGGCTGCTCGTACCGGACGGCCGGCGCGCCGCAGGGCGAGCTGACCCTGACGGCGACGTTCGACGACGTCCAGGGGCTGGTCGCCGGGCACAGCGTGCAGATGTCCGACATCAAGGTCGGCAGCGTCACGAAGGTGGAGCTGACCGAGGGCTACCGGGCGCAGGTGACGCTGTCGATCGAGGACGGCGTCCGGATCCCGCAGGGCACCCGCGCCGAGATCAAGGTGACGTCCCTGCTCGGGGAGAACTTCGTCGACCTGCAGATGCCGCCGGGCGCGAGCATGAACGCCGGGCCGTTCGTCCCGGACGGCGGGACGATCGCCGACACCCGGGTGCAGCCGGCGTTCGAGGACGTCGTCGGGCAGGCCGGGCCGCTGATCAAGGCCCTCGCGGGGGACGATCTCGCGACCGTCGTCAACGCGGGCGCGTCGGCCCTCGACGGCAACGGCGAGAAGCTCAACATGACGATCGCGAAGGCGTCGGACCTCGTGCGGCTGTTCGCCGAGCAGCGGCGGTCGCTCGCCGAGTCGGTGGACCAGTTCGCGAGGCTGGGCCGCGACCTCGCCGAGCGGGAGGACGTCCTGGCCGCGGCGCCCGAGCAGATCGAGCGCACGACGCGGCTGCTGGACGAGAACAAGGAAAAGATCATCCGGGCGGTGGACGAGCTGACGAGGGCCGCCCGCGAGCTGAACAACAAGGTGCTCGTGGGGCGCATCGAGCGGTTCCGCGGGCTGCTGAAGGACATCGACCCCGTGCTCGCGCAGCTGGGGAACAGCCGCAAGCGGCTGACGAACCTGGTGGAGGGCATGGTCGAGTTCGAGACGAAGATCCCGCTCGCCACCTACGACGGCCAGTTGCTGCTCTACCCGCTGCTGGAGGTCGTCTGGCCGGACGGCACGCCGCTGATCCCGGGCGTCGGCGGGTCCGCGGGCGGCGGGTCGGCCGGTGGCGGCGGCGGTGGTGGCGGGCAGAAGCGCGACGCCGGCTCCCCGCGGCTGCCCGACGAGCTGGAGGGCGTGCTGCCGGGCCTCGAGAAGATCCTGGAGCCGCGCCGATGAAGAGACGGTTCGCGTTCGACCGCGTCACGATCAACCTGCTCGCGTTCGCCGTGCTCGCCGTGATCATGGTCGTGTGGGCGTTCGGGAACGTCGTGAAGTTCGACTTCATCGAGCGGCCGTACCACATCTCCGTGGAGTTCGAGTCGTCCCCGGGGTTGCAGCCGGGCTTCGAGGTCGACTACCTCGGCGTCCGGATCGGCAAGATCGACTCGGTGGAGCTGGTGAAGGACAAGGTCGTCGTCACGCTCGACATCGAGCGCGGCGTCGAGGTCCCCGAGGGCGTCACGGCGGCGGCGGCCCGCAAGTCGGCGGTCGGCGAGCCGGTCGTCGAGCTGACTCCCGGCCCGAAGTCCGCCGCCGCGCCGCCGCTGGAGGCGGGCGCGGTGATCCCGGTGTCGCAGACGAGCGTGCCGCCGAAGTACAGCGACCTGTTCGCCTCGGTCATCGACACGCTGCAGGCCGTCGACCCGCAGGACGCGAAGGTGCTCACGCAGGAGCTCGCCGCCGGATGGGAGGGCCGCGAGACCTCGCTGCGGCAGATCATCAACGGGTCCGACCAGCTCACCGCCACGTTCGCGCAGAACACCGAGCTGCTCGACGGCCTCACCAAGGACCTCGGCCGCATCACGCGCGTCCTCAACCAGAACCGGGGAAGCCTGGGCGCGGGCGTCGACAACCTCGCCGCGCTGACGGCCGCGCTCGGCCAGGTGAAGGGCGAGATCGGCGAGCTGCGCGACCGCGGGCCGGTGCTGCTCGACACCGTCAACACGCTGCTGGAGAAGACCGGCCCCGACTTCGAGTGCACCGTGCAGTCGCTCGGCACCTGGGGGCTGAAGCGGCACAACCCCGAGATCCTCAGCGACCTGAACGACACGCTCGCGAAGGCGCCGCAGCTCGGGGTCGTCCTCGACAACGTCATCGGCGGGCCCGAGGGCGCGCCCGTCCTGAACGTCGTGTTCATGCTCACGCTGCACGAGCCGGCGACGCTGGAGTACAAGTACCCGCTCCCGCAGCCGGCCGTGAACAAGGTCCCGACCTGCCCGGGCGGGCGGATGCCGGCGGAGACGAAGCAGGCTCCGTACAAGGCCAAGAACCCGGGGGACACGATCCCGACGCACGACCCGTCGATCGGCCGGGAGGAGGAGCTTCGGGCGCAGCAGGCCGCCGCGCAGGACGACACCGGTGGCGGCCCCCCGCCGTGGCTGATGTACGCGCCCCCGGTGATCGCGCTGATGGTGCTGATCAGGGTCATGGCGGGTTCCGTGCCCGTGGTGTCCCGGCTGTCCCGGCGGCGCCGCCGGGACCAGGACTGAGAGCCTAAGGAGTTACCCCATATGTCCAGCAGGGACGTCGACGAGGTCGGCACGGACGAGACCGTGGAGGCGGCGGACGCCGCCGCGCCGGAGCGCCCGGCGGCGCGCCCCGCCAAGCGCAAGCGGCGGGTGCGGGTCATCGAGGTCATCGACGACGAGGACCTCGACGAGGTGCTCGAGGCCCTCGACGCCGAGGAGGCGGAGGCGTCCGCGGACGACGTCGACGAGGAGCCCCCCGCCGGCCCGCCGAAGCCCGGGGCCGCCGCGAAGGCGAAGCCGAAGCCGCGTCCCGCCCGCCTGGAGCCTCCGCAGGACGAGACGGACGACGGCGCCACCGACGACGGCGCCGGCACCGGCGGCGCCGCCGAGGACGGCGGGCCGGTGAAGGCGCGGGTCAAGCCGAGCCTCCGCGAGCCCGCCGCCGCGGCCCCCGCCGGGCCGACGTACCTCGGCATGGGCCGCACGCCGCTCATCGTGGTCGTCGTCCTGGTCGCGCTGCTCGCGAGCGTCGCCATCTGGCAGTGGCGCAGCGCGAGCGGCGCGACGTCCGAGGCGGACGAACGCGCGGCGGTCGCGGAGGTCGCGTCCGCGTACGGGGACGTGGCGCTGAACTACAACGCGTCCAACTACCGGGCGCAGATGGGCAAGGCGCAGAAGCTGATGGGCGGCGACCTGCTGGAGAGCTTCGAGGAGTCCACGCTCCCGAACCTCGGGAACACCTTCAAGGAGAACCCGAAGCTGGCGCTGTCGTCCAAGACGAACCAGACGTTCGTCGGCACCGTGAACGGCCGGTTCGCGACCGCGGTGGTGATGGTCGACATCGACGTCACGACGAGCGAGGGCTCGACGTCGGCGCCCGGCACGCTGCTGCGGCTGTCCCTCGGCAAGATCGACGGCGAGTGGAAGGTGACCAAGCAGTACGCCTCCGGCACCGACGACTCGACCGCCGGCCGGCTCCCGGCGGGCACTCCCACCGGCGGCACCCCAACCGGAGGGACGGGCGGGGCGTCGCAGGAGCCGAAGCCCGGGACGAGCGAGAAGCCCGGGAACTGACCGCCCGGACCCCGGACCGCGCCCCGCCCGGCGGAAGCCGCGCGGGGCGCGGCGCGTTCTGCTGAGAAAGCGGACGAAGGCGGGCATGATGGCGGCGATGACGGAACGGCGGACGAGCGTGCCCGGGGCGGCCGACGAGGTGATCGGCGAGTTCGGGACGCTGCTGAGCACGGTCGCGCTGCTCGAGCGCATCGCGGGCCGCGAGCTGGAGCGCCGCTGCGGCATCCGGCACGCGGCGTTCGAGGTGCTGCTGCGGCTGTCGGCCGCCGGCCCCGACCGGCCCACGTCGATGGGCGAGCTGGCCGGGGAGCTGATCCTCACCAGCGGCGGGATGACCCGGCTGATCGACCGGATGGAGGAGTCGGGGCTGGTCGCGCGGCACGCCGCGCCGGGGGACCGGCGCGGCCGGCTCGTCGAGCTGACCGACGCCGGCCGCGCGAAGCTGGACGAGGCCATGCGGGTGCACGCGGAGACGCTGCGGCGGCACTTCGCGGGCCCGCTGACCGGCGAGGCGCGCCGCGGGCTGGTGGAGTCGCTGCGCACGCTCCGCGCGCACGCCCGCGAGGAACTCGAGCTGCGCTGACCCTCAGCGCGAGTAGTGCTCGACGACGAGCTGCTCGTCGCAGAGCACCGGGATCTCGCGCCGTTCCGGCAGCCGCGTGAGCCGCGCGGCGAGGGCGTCGTGCCGGACGTCCAGGTACGGCGGGACGTTCTCGGTGTGCCCGCCCGCGGCGGCGATGCGGAACGCGTCCATCGCGCGGCTCCGCTCGGCGATCGTGATGACGTCGCCGGGCGCCAGCCGGTAGGACGGACGGTCGACGCGGCGCCCGTTCACCAGCACGTGCCGGTGCACGACGAACTGCCGCGCCTGGTAGATCGTCCGTGCGAGCCCGGCCCGCAGGACGAGGGCGTCCAGCCGGCGTTCGAGGTCGACCAGGAGCGCCTCGCCGGTCTTGCCGCCCGACTTGGCGGCCTTCTCGAACGCGTTGCGGAGCTGCGCCTCGCGGATGTTGTACTGCGCGCGCAGCCGCTGCTTCTCCCGCAGCCGCACCTTGTAGTCGGACTCGTTCTTGCGGGCCCGCCCGTGGACGCCGGGCGGGTAGGGCCGCGCCTCGAAGTACTTCACGGACTTGGGCGTCAGCGGAATGCCGAGCGCCCGCGAGATCCGGACCTTCGGACGGGGGTTGTTCATGGCGGCTCCAAGTGGTTAGGTAGTCCTAAGTTAGGTAAGCCTAACCAACATAGCAAGGAGGCATGGTGCGACGAGCGGAGACCGACCAGCAGGACACCGGCGGCCCGCGCCTCGCCGGCGCCGCGGACCCCGGGGCCGTTTCCGGGCCCTCGCCGGCGGAAAGGGCGCGGACCCTCGCCTACGGGACGGCCGACGGCGTGCTCGTCGCGCCCGGCGTCCCGTACGCGCCCGTCCCGGCGCACACCACCGACCTCGACGGGCGGCCGCTGCTGCTCCTGCCCGTGTCGTCCCCGATCGTCGCCGCGCTCGCCGGGGAGCCCGACCTGCCCGCCACCCTCCGGGTCTGCGACGTCGCGCCCGTCCCGCTGCCCGACCGGGTGCGCGGGCGCGCGTGGCTGCACGGGTGGCTCACCGAGGTCCCGCCCGCCGAGCTGCGCGCCGCCGCGCTCCGGCTCTCCCGCCCGCACCCGCGTCCCGAACTGCTCGACCTCGCCGCGCCCGTCCCGCCGCGGCGGGCCGCGGGCGACGGCGAGGCGGACGAGGGCAGCCAGTGGACGATCCTCGCCCTCGAGGTCGCGCAGGTCGAGATCGACGACGCGTGGGGCAGCGCCGCCCTCGAACCCGAGGAGTACGCGGCGGCCGCGCCGGACCCGTTCGTCGCCGTCGAGGCCGGGATGCTCACCCACCTCGACGCCGCGCACCGCGCCGAGCTGAGAGGTCTGCTGCCCGAGTCGGTCCTGGCCGACATCGACGACGGGACGGGCGACGCCGTCCGGCCGCTCGGCATCGACCGGCACGGGCTGTGGCTGCGCTGCCGGATGCCGTGTGCGGACGGGGCCGTGACCTGCGATCTGCGCCTGCCGTTCCCCGAGCCGGTCCGGGACGTCCACGGTCTCCGCCGCGCCTACCGCGCCCTGTTCGCCCGCGCGAACCCGTAGCCGGGGCGCGGCACGTACGCCGCGAAGCCGTGCCGATGGCCGTGTTCTCCCGGATGCGGGACGGGGCCCCGCCGGGTGATCCTCGTTGCACCGGTCGCGGGCCGCGTCGCAGCGGCCCGGCCGGGGCGGATCCGATCGCCTGCCCGCCCTCGCGGGGTGGGTGGGCGGGCGACGGTCGTCCGCACCGGGATCACCGGGCGCGGCCGCGCCCGCGACCGGGCCTCTCCTCCACCCGGGCCACTCGGTCCGATTGGCTCTACCCGGTCGCGGTCGCGGCTCGCACGCTGGAGGCATGACCGCACGCGACCCGCAGACCCGCGCCGTCCACCCGCCCGTCCCGATCCCCGCGGGCAGCCGTCCCCTCGGCGTCCCGATCTACCAGGGGCACCTGTTCGGCTTCGACTCGGCCGACGCGCTCGCCGCCGCGTTCCGGGGGCCGGACGAGGCGTTCTTCTACTCGCGGATGGGCAACCCGACCGTCCGCGCGCTGGAGGAGGCCGTCGCCGACCTGGAGGGCGGCGCCCGCGCGCTGGCGACCGCGTCGGGGATGGGCGCGATCAACGCGGTGCTGACGGGCCTGCTGCGGTCCGGCGACCACGTGATCGCGCAGGCGTCCCTGTACGGCGGGACGCACGCGCTGCTGACCGACCTCGCCGAGCGGTGGGGCGTCGAGGTGACGCGCATCGGCGGCGACGACCCGGCCGAGGTGCGGGACGCGCTCCGCCCCAACACCCGGCTGCTCTACCTGGAGACGATCTCCAACCCCACCACGCACGTGACCGACGTGCCCGCCCTCGCGGCCGCGCTCGCGGGCACGGACGTGCTGACCGTCGTCGACAACACCTTCTCGCCGCTGCTGTTCGCGCCGCTCGCCCACGGCGCCGACGTGGTGGTCCACTCGACGACCAAGTACATCGGCGGGCACGGCGACATCCTCGGCGGCGCCGCCGTGTTCGCCGACGCGGACGTGCACCGCCGCGTGTGGGAGCACGCCCTCGAGCTCGGCGCGACCGCCGACCCGTTCGCGGCGTGGCTCGCCGTCCGGGGGATCGCCACCCTGCCGATGCGCATCGCCCGGCAGAGCGCCACGGCCCGCGACCTGGCCGGGCGCCTCGCCGCGCACCCGTCCGTCACGCGCGTCCACTACCCGGGCGTCCCGGACCACCCGCAGCACGACCTGGCGGGGCGTCTCCTCCCGGACGGGCACGGCGGCGTCCTGGCGTTCGAGCTCGCCGGCGGTCGGGACGCGGGCCGCGTCTTCTCCGAGGCGGTGCGGCTCATCGCGCTCGGCCCGTCGCTCGGGGACGTCGCGTCGCTCGTCATGCACCCGGCGAGCACGTCGCACCGGCAGCTCGACGCCGCCGCCCTCGCCGCCGCGGGCATCGGGGAGGGCACGGTCCGGCTGTCGGTCGGGCTGGAGGCGCCGGACGACCTGTGGGACGACATCGAGCAGGCGCTCGCCAAGGCGCACTGAGCAGGCGCTCGAAGGCGCACTGAGCAGGCGCTCGCCAAGGCGCACCGGAAGGGGGGCGCCCGCCGGGCGGACCTTAGAGGTAGAAGCCCGTGTCGGTCTCGGCGTCGCCGTCCTGCTCGGTGGTGCGGCGCTCGCCCTTGCGCAGCGCGGCGACCTCGGCGAGCGTCGCGCCCTCCGGGCCGATCTGCGCGGCGAGCGCGCCGTCGGGGTCGCCCGCGCCGTCGGGTCCGGCGAGCCACTCGGCGGACTCGTCCCGGGTGAGCCGCCCGACCTCGATCTGCGCGAGGCAGCGGCCCGGACGGACGACGGCGGGGTGCAGCCTCGCGAGGTCCTCGTTCGTCGTGATGGCGACGAGCACGTTGCGGCCCTGCCCGAGCATCCCGTCGGTGAGGTTGAGCAGCCGCGACAGGCCCTGGCCGGCGGACTGCTTGGCCTCGCCGCGGATGAGCTCGTCGCAGTCCTCGAGGATGAGCAGCCGCCAGCGGCTCTCGTCGTCGTCCTCGCCGACGGTGACCTTCATCAGGTAGCTCGGGGTGCCGAACAGCGACTCGGGGTCGAGCACGCAGTCGGCGTCGCACCAGTCGTTCCACGCGCGGGCGAGGGCCCGCAGCGCGGTCGTCTTGCCGGTGCCGGGCGGGCCGTGCAGCAGCAGGAGCCGGCCGGACACGTCGTCGGCGCCGAGCTTCATCACCGCGTCGAGCTGCTCGGCGACCCGCGCGGTGTAGTTCGCGCGGATCTCGTCCCACGGGTCGGCGGAGATGGCCCGTTCCTGCCGGACGGGGCCGTGCGGCGCCTGGTGCCAGAACCCCATCTCGACGCTGGTCTCGTCGGTCTTCGGCGGGTCGGTCGCGTCCTTCACCGACTGTTCGAGGACCGATTCGGCCAGCTCGTCGGTCACCGCGGACACCGCGACGTAGGCGATGCCGCTCGTCCACTTGTTGCTGAGCAGCGTCCACCCGTCGCCCTCGGCGAGCACCGACTCCTTGCCCTTCTCGTGCGCGACCCGCACCAGCCGGGCGCCGTCCGGGCGCAGCGGCGCCTCCGGACGGACGTGCGCCAGCCGCGTCGACCGCGACCAGGGCTGCTCCCCGGACGCGAACGGCCGCAGCGACAGCACGTCCATCACATCGGCGGGGGAGTTGCCGTCGTTGAGGTTGAAGACCACGGGCAGTGCCGCGTCCGGGCCGGGTTCGGTGACGTTCTCCCCGGGCTCCCTCGGCGTGATCAGGTGGACGACCTCCTGTGACGGCTCGTACGGCGTGGTCATGGTTCCGATGATCAGGCCCCGCGGCGGACGCCGTCCACCGAATTAGCCGAACCGGACGGGTTCGTCACGCCGGGTGCGTCCCGTCCGGGACGCGGGGGTTCGGGGGGAGGGCGGCGCGGGTCAGGACGAGCCGCCGCCGAGTTCGCGGGCTTCGCGGGCGGCCTTGCGGTCCTCGGCCTCCTTCAGGTCGAGCTTCTCGGCCTCCTCGGGCGTCGGGGCGGTGCCGCCGAGGTGGGCGGGCTGCCACCAGCGCTCGTTCTCCTTCGGGATGTCGGGGTACTCGCGCTGCGCCCGGTCGAGCAGCTCCGACATCCGGGCGCGCAGCTCGGCCGTGACCGCGTCGTAGTCGTCGCCGCGCTTGGGGTACATCGGCTCGCCGATGAGGATGGTGACCGGGATGTTGCGCTGGAGGAGGCGGCGCTTGCGGCCCTTCGTCCACAGCCGCTGCGGGCCCCAGATCGCGATCGGGATCAGCGGGGTCTTGGACGCCACCGCCATCCGCACCGCGCCGGACTTGATGTCCTTCACGGTGAAGGAGCGCGAGATCGTCGCCTCCGCGAACACCCCGACGATCTCGCCGCTCTTGAGCGCCTTGAGCGCGGCCGCGTACGAGGAGGCGCCCGCCTGCCGGTCCACCGGGATGTGGTGCATGCCGCGCATCAGCGGCCCGGCGATCCGGTTGTCGAAGATCTCCTTCTTGGCCATGAAGCGCGCGAGCCGCCCGGCGGGGTGCACGGCGAGCCCGGCGAAGATGAAGTCCAGGTAGCTGACGTGGTTGCTGACCAGCACCGCGCCCCCGGTGCGCGGGATCTGTTCGGTCCCCTCCAGGCGGAACTTGAGGTTCAGCGCCTTGAACACTCCGAGAGCCGTCTTGATCACCGGCGGGTACACGTATTCGGCCATGTCAGAACCGTACTTGAGCTCATCATGATCAGCGACCGGGACGGAGGAACCGCGATGCATCGCACAACGGGGGTCGTCTCTGAGAAGGTTGTGGTGTGACGTGATCCCGTGAACCGTGGAGGGGGATGAGCAATGGAACCGTTGGACGCGGCGGCGGACGTGCACGCGCTCATCCGCGACGTGCTGCCGGATCTGGCGCCGACCGCGTGGTTCGACCCGGGCACCTCGGAGGTGGTGCTGCCCGTCGGCCGGTCGGAGGCGCGGGCGTCGAGCTGGACGGTGCTGGAGCGCTGCGCCCGCGAGCCCCGCTCGGCCTGGCCGAAGGTCGTGGACGAGTGGGTGCGCGAGGTCGGGGACCGCGCGTTCCTCGCGGTCGGGGAGATGGAGCTGTTCGGGGACGTCCGCGAGCTGCTGCGGCTGCGGATCGTGCCGAAGCTCGCGCCGCGCGAGCGCGAGGGCCTCGTCGTCGTCCCGGCCGGGGACCACTTCGACGCGATGGTGATGATCGAGCATCCGCGCTACGGGGGGCCGCTGACGAAGGCGCGTGCGGGGCTGCTCGGCCTGCACAAGCTCGGTTACGTGATGACGAACACGCACGACCGCGAGCTCGCCGACGTCGAGGTCCGCGTGCAGCCGCTGCTGCCGGGCCAGAACGTCCGGGTCGTCGCGAAGCCGGGCAGCCGGTACGTGTCGGCGCTGCTCAGCGAGGTCGACCAGTTCCTGCCGTGGCCGAACGAGCACGGCGCGCTCGTCGGCGTCCCGTGCCACAGCACGCTGCTGCTGTACCCGATCACGTCGGCGGCGGTGCTGGACGTGCTGCCGGTGTTCGCCGACGTCGTCCGCGAGATGCACGCCGACGCCGACGACCCGTGCGCGCCGGGCGTCTACTGGAGCCACGGCGAGCGCCGCCTCACCCCGCTGGACCCGGACGTCCCGCCGTCCGGGTCGGACGAGTTCGCCGCGCTGCTGCGCCGCCTGCCCGAGGAGTCCTGAGCGGCTACGGCAGCTTCCAGTCGACCGGCGGGGCGCCCTGCTTCTGCAGGATCTCGTTGGCGCGGCTGAACGGGCGCGAGCCGAAGAAGCCGCCGTCGGCGGAGCGGGGGCTCGGGTGCGGCGACTCGATGCAGGGGACGCCGCCGAGCAGCGGCTTGAGGTTCCGGGCGTCCCGCCCCCACAGGATCGCGACGAGCGGGCGCCCGCGCGCGGCGAGCGCCCGGATGGCCTGCTCGGTGACCTGCTCCCAGCCCTTGTCGCGGTGCGAGCCGGGCTTGCCGGGCATCACGGTCAGCGCCCGGTTCAGCAGCAGGACGCCCTGCTCGGCCCACGGCGTGAGGTCGCCGGTGGACGGCTCGGGGTGGCCGAGGTCGCTGCAGTACTCGCGGAAGATGTTGACGAGGCTCGCCGGCAGCGGCCGGACGTGCGGCGCGACCGAGAAGCTGAGCCCGACCGCGTGCCCGGGGGTGGGGTAGGGGTCCTGCCCGACGATGAGGACGCGGACGTCGTCGAAGGGCTGGGTGAACGCGCGCAGGATCATGTTCCCGGCGGGGAGGTAGCGCCGCCCGGCCGCGACTTCCGCGCGCAGCCAGTCCCCGGCGGCGGCGATCGTCCCGGCGACCGGCTGCAGCGCGTTCGCCCAGCCGGCTTCGACGATCTCTGAGAGGGGGCGTGCCGTCATGGCGCCACACCTTAGCGAGACGATCCGACACGCCGCGGCTTGATCGGGCCGGTGAGGAATCCTGACCCCGCCCGCACGGAAAATGATCAAAACTTCCTGAAAACATGCTCAAAACATCGCGAGGTCAGGGCGGTATGCCGGGTTAAGTCCTTATTTCTTCTCGCTCACCATGTTGACCCGCCGCCCGGCCACGACATAACTCTCATGAGTAGGCAGGGCGCACGACGAGCGGACGGGACGAGAGCAATGGGCCAGCTGACCACCGTGGACGCCACCTTCCTCCACGCCGAGACCGGCACCACCCACGCGCACATAGCGGGCGTCGGCGTCGTCGATCCCGCGGGCTGTCCCGGCGGGCGGCTCACCGCCCCGCTGGTGGCGTCGCTGATCCGCGAGCGGGCGCACCTCGCCGCGCCGCTGCGGCAGCGGCTCGTCCAGGTCCCCTTCTCCCTCGACCACCCCTACTGGGAGGACGACCCCGACTTCGCGCCCGAACGGCACATCTCGGAGATCGGGCTGCCCGCGCCCGGCACCCGGCGGCAGCTCGCCGAGGTCGTCGCGATGCTCCACGAACGGCCCCTCGACCGCGCCCGGCCGCTCTGGGAGATCGTCATCATCCAGGGCCTCGAAGGGGGCCTCGCCGCCGTCTACGCCAAGGTGCACCACGCCGCGACCGACGGCGTCATGGCCGCCGAGACCCTCGCCGCGCTGCTCGACCTCACCCCCGAGCCCCGCGAGGTCCACCCCGAGGCCGAACCGGTCCCCGAACGCGCGCCCGCGCTCGGCGACATGCTCCGCACCGGCCTGCTCAAGGCCGCCCTGCACCCGCTGAAGGCCGCGCTGTCGATGGCCCGCGCCGTCCCGCACGCCGACGAGATCCCGGGCGTCGCCGCCATCCCCGGCGTGGGCCTCGCGTCCGCGTTCGTCCAGGGGGCGCTCCGCCGCGAGGGCCTGCCGCGCGTCCCGCGGTCCAGCGCGCCGCCCACCCCGTTCAACCGGCCGATCGGCCCGCGCCGCGCCGTCGCCTGCGGCGAGCTGCCGCTCGACGAGATCAAGCGGATCGGCCGCGGGCTCGGCGGCAGCGTCAACGACGTCGTCATGGCGCTGTGCGCGACCGCGCTGCGGCAGTGGCTCGACAAGCGCGGCGAGCTGCCCGACCGCCCGCTCGTCGCGGGCGTCCCGGTGTCGCTGCGCGGCGGCCGGCCGAGCGGCGACGCGGGCAACCAGGTGTCGATCATGACCGCGCCGCTCGCCACCCACATCCCCGACCCCGTCGTCCGGTACACGGCCGTCCGCCGCGACATGGACCTCGTCAAGCGCCGCTTCGCCGTCACGTCCGGCAACTGGGTGCGCGAGCTCAGCGGGCTCGTCCCCGCGCCCGTCGCCGGGCCGCTGACGCGGCTCGTCCTGCAGGCCGGCGCCGCCGTCTCGCTCCGCCCGATCAACCTGGTCATCTCGAACGTTCCGGGCCCGCAGTTCCCGCTGTACCTGTGCGGCGCCCGCGTCCTCGGCTACTACCCGATCTCGGTGGTGACGGACGTCAGCGGCGGCCTCAACATCACCGTGTTCTCCTACGACGGGACGGTCGACATCGGCATCGTCGCGTGCCGCGACCTCGTCCCCGACCCGGCCGAGATCATCGACCACCTCGAGGACGCGCTCGACGAGCTCAAGGCGCTCGCCGCGGACTGACGCCCAGCGCCGCCCGGTGCCGCCACGCCAGCTCCAGCGCGGCGGCGCCGGCCGGCTGCATCGGCGCCGGGACCGTCCCGTCGAACGGCGCCCGCGCCACCTCGCCCTCCGCGTTGACCTCGACCGCGTCGCCGAACAGCCCGGCGAACGCGTCGTCGTCGAACACCACCGCCGTGAGGACGTCGAGCGCGAGCGTCAGCGGGTCGACGCCGAGGCCGAGGAAGTACGCCCGCGCCCGCCCGTCCGTCCGGGCCGCGGTGAGCGCGCGGTGGAAGGGCCACGCGTCCTGGTCGAAGCCGTCGCCGTAGTCCTCGTCGCGGCCGAGCACCTCCTCGGCGTACTCGCGGACCATGCAGCGCCAGAGGTCGAGGTCGCGGCGCTCGTCCTGCGGGCGGAGCGGCTGGAACACCCCGACCGGCATCACCTGGAACAGGCCGCCCGCGTGCGCGACCTTCGCCGCGTCGCGCCGGTGCAGCAGGTACGTGCCGGACGCCGTCAGCGTCACGGTCGTGATCGCCGGGAGGGCCGTCCGGCGGGCGAGGTCGCACGGGTCGCCGATCCGCTCCCGCAGCCCGCGCCGTCCCGCCGCCAGCTCGTGCGCGACCGCCTCGCCGACGTTGACGCCGTCGAAGTACCGTGCGGGCGACAGCCGCAGCGCCGGCCCCGGCGCGACCCCGACGAGCCGGTAGGCCGGGCGGTCCTCGAACACCGCCGGCCGCGCGAGCGCCCCCAGGGCCTGCGCGTACGTCCGGTACCCCGCGGGCAGGCCGTCCGGCGGGCCGGCGACGGCGGGCGGCGCGGGGGACGGGTCCCACTCCAGCCGCACGTCGCCGAGCGGCACCGGCGCGTCCGGCACCCAGCCGTCCGCGCACCGCAGCGGCGTGCCCGCGACGCGCGGGACGTCCGGGTACAGGCCGTCCGCGACCTCCCCGAGCCGTGCCCGCGCGGCGTTGAGCGCCGCCCGTTCGTCCCGCCACCGCGCCGCGTCGTCCATGCCCGCCAGCTTATGGACACCCGCGGGGCGCCGGTCGCCCGCGCGGACGCCGCGCGCCCGGACGGTCGATTCCCGATCGTCCGGGCGCGGCGGCCGCGGGCGGGCGTGCGCCGGGGCGGTCACGCGGCGCGGGCGGCGAGCTCGCGCTCGATCTCCTCCTCGACGAGGTCCATGTTGATCATGCCGGCGGACCAGACGGCGTCGGCGGCGGCGATGATCACCTGCCCGGCGGGCTTGACCACGTTCCCGGCCGCCCACACGCCCGGGACGCTGGTGAGGCCGAACTGGTCGGTCTTCACCTGGCCCTCCTCGGTCAGCTCGCAGCCGAGGTCGGTGAGCGGGCCGGAGCGGGCGATCATGCGCGGGCCGAGGAAGACGGCGTCGCACGGGACGGTCGTCCCGTCCGCCAGGTCGAGGCCGGTGACGCGGTCGTGCTCGACGACGAGCCGGGCGGGCTCGCCCTCGACGACGGTGACGCCGCGCGCGGCCAGCCGGTCGGCGTCCGCGCCCCCCGGCGCCTCGGCGGTGACGAACACGACGTCCTTCGACCACTGCGTGATCAGGAGCGCCTGGTGCACCGACATGGGGCCGGTCGCCAGCACGACGATCTTCTGGTCGCGGACCTCCCAGCCGTGGCAGTACGGGCACATCTGCACCTCGCGGCCCCAGCGTTCGCGCAGCCCCGGGACGTCCGGGAGCTCGTCGGTCACGCCGGTGGTCACCAGGAGCCGCCTGCCGTGCAGGACGGTCCCGTCCCGCAGGGTGACCGCGAAGCCGTCGGCCGTGCGCTCGGTGCGCTCGGCGACGCCGTCGATGATCTCGCCGCCGTAGCCGCGGACCTCGGTGCGGCCGATCTTCCGCAGTTCCTCCGGCGGCATCCCGTCCCTGCTCAGGAAACCCTGCATGTGCGCGACGGTCGCGTTGCGCGGCTCGCCGGAGTCGACGACGGTCACGCTGCGCCGGGCGCGGGACAGCACGAGTGCCGCGCTGAGCCCGGCCGGGCCGCCACCGATGATCAGTACTTCTCGCTGCTCGTTCCCCAGGTGTTCGCTCATGTTCCCGAGGATGCACGGCGCCCTGCCGGTTTGACAAAGTTCGTTGCCGAAACTGCAATGGATTCATGAGCGAACCGATCGAGGACGTGCTGGCGGGCGTGGGCGAGCGGCTGCGGCGGCTGCGCCGGGAGCGGGAGGTGACGCTGTCCGCGCTCGCGGAGTCGACCGGCATCTCGGTGAGCACGCTGTCGCGGCTGGAGTCCGGCAAGCGGCGGCCCAGCCTGGAGCTGCTGCTGCCGCTCGCGCAGGCGTACCAGGTGCCGCTGGACGAGCTGGTGGGCGCGCCCGAGGTCGGCGACCCGCGCATCCGGCTGCGGCCCCAGAAGCGGGGCGACCTCATCGTCATGCCGCTGACCCGGCGCCCCGGCGGCATCCAGGCGTTCAAGATGATCCACCCGGAGCGCCACGGGAAGCCCGAGCCGGCCACGCACGGGGGCTACGAGTGGCTCTACGTCCTGAACGGGCGGCTGCGGCTCATCCTCGGCGACCGCGACCTGGTCCTGGAGCCGGGGGAGGCCGCCGAGTTCGACACCCGGCTGCCGCACTGGTTCGCGGGCGTCGGCGGCCCGGCCGAGGTCCTCTGCCTGATGGGGCCGCAGGGTGAGCGCATGCACATGCGCGCTCAACCCAAACGGAAGTGACATACATTGGCTTTCCGTGCAGACCGCCCGAACCCCCCACCAACCCCTGGAAGTCGGAGAACGCAGGACCGCCCCCGTCGCGTGGGCGCTGTGGGGCGTGGGCATCGCCGCCTACGTCGTGGCCATCCTGCACCGGACGTCGTTCGGCGTCACCGGCGAGGACGCCCTGCACCGGTTCGGCACGCCCGCCGGGATCCTCGCCACGTTCACGGTCGTCCAGTTGCTCGTGTACGCGGGGCTACAGGTCCCCGTCGGGCTGCTGCTCGACCGCGTCGGCCCCCGCCGGATGATCGCGGGCGGTGCGCTGCTGATGGCCGCCGGGCAGACGCTGATGGCCGTCGCGACGTCCGTCCCGCTCGCCGTCGGCGCCCGCGTCGTCGTCGCGGCCGGGGACGCCATGACGTTCATCAGCGTGCTCGGCATCGTCGGCGCGTGGTTCGCGCCGGCGCGCGTCCCGGTCGTCACCCAGCTCACCGGGCTGCTCGGGCAGCTCGGCCAGATCCTCAGCGCGATCCCGCTGGTCGCGCTGCTGCACGGCCCCGGCTGGGGCACCGCGTTCGGGTCGGCCGCCGCGCTCGGCGTCCTGGTCGGCGTCCTCGCGTTCGCCGTGCTGCGCGACGCCCCGCCCGCCGCGCGTCCCGCACCGTCCCCGGCGCCGCGCGAGCTCGGCCGCGACCTGCTCGCCGCGTGGCGCCAGCCCGGCACCCGCCTCGGCCTGTGGACGCACCTGGTCACCCAGTTCACCTCGAACACCTTCGCCCTGATGTGGGGGTACCCGTACCTGGTGTCCGGGCAGGGCATGGAGCCCGCGACCGCCTCGACGCTCCTCACCGTGTTCGTCCTGGCCAACATGGTGTCCGGCCCCTACATCGGACGGCTCGTGGCGCGGCACCCGCCGCGCCGTTCGTGGCTCGTCCTCGGCATCGTCGGCCTCAACGCCGCGGCCTGGGCGGCGACCCTCGCCTGGCCGCCGCCCGCGCCCGCGTGGCTGCTGGTGATCCTCGTCCTGTGCGTCGCCCTCGGCGCCCCCGGCTCGATGGTCGGGTTCGACTACGCCCGCACCTTCAACCCGCCGGGACGGCACGGCGCCGCGACCGGCATCGTCAACGTCGGCGGCTCGGTCGGCGCGCTCGTCACGATCCTGCTGATCGGGATCGTCCTCGACGCCGTGTCGCCGGGCGGGGAGTACACGCCCGAGGCGTTCCGCGTCGCGTGGACGGTCCAGGCGCTCGTCTGGACGGTCGGCGTCGCGGGGGTCCTGCGCACCCGCCGCCTCGCGCGCCGCGACCTCGCCCGCCTCGGGGCGGCCGGTTCACCGGGCGAAGCCGTGCAGCAGCGCGCGGACCACGCCTGACGGGTCGGGCTGCGGCACGCCGATGAGGCCGCGGTAGACGACCAGGCCGACGAACATGTCCGACAGCAGCCACAGGTCGGCGTCCGCGGAGAGCTCGCCCCGGGCGATCGCCCGGTCGTAGATAGCCCAGCTCCTGGTCATCCGGTCGCGCATGGCGGTGCGCAGGATCTCGCCGACCGCCGGGTCCCGGCCCGCCTCCCCGAACGTCTCGCGCGTCCGCTCGGCGATCCCGGGCGCGTTCCAGGCGGCGAGCGTCTCGGTGACGATCACGCGCAGGTCGCCCTCCAGGGAACCGGTGTCGGGGACGGCCGTTACCTGGGCGTCCATCGCGGTGCGGAGCGCGTCGAGCATCATGTCCCGCTTCGTGGCGTAGCGGCGGAAGACGCTCGCCCGGCCCACCCCGGCGGCGGCGGCGACCTCGTCCATGGTGAACGACGGCCCCTTGCCGAACAGCAGCTCCACCGCCGCCCGCTTGATGCGCGCGTCCACCGCGGGATCGGGCTTGCGTCCGCGAGCCATCATTGTGATACTCCTAGTATCAGATACTTCAAGTCTCAGATTGGGTGCCGAACATGAGAGTACTCATCGCCGGAGCGGGTGTCGCGGGACTGAGCGCCGCGCGCGGCCTGACCCTGGCCGGGCACGACGTCGAGGTGTACGAGGCGGCGCCCGAACTGCGCACCGAGGGCGGCTCCATCTCGATCTGGCCCGCCACCGTCGGCGTCCTGCGCGAGTTCAAAGTCGACCTCGACGGCGCCGGGCGCCGCCTGGAGGCCATGGTGAGCCTGTCGACGCGCGGCCGCCGCCTCGGCACGATCGACCTCACCGCCGCCGCGCGCGCGTTCGACGGCCTCCCCGCCCTGCACATCGCCCGCCGCGAACTCGTCGAACGCCTCGCCGACGGCGTCCCCGTCCACTACGGGCACGAGATCGCCGACGTCGACCCCGACCGCGCCGAGATCACCTTCGCGCACGGGACGACCGCGCGCGGCGACCTGCTCGTCGGCGCCGACGGCCGCCGCTCGGTCGTCCGGCGGGCCCTCGGCGGCGGCGAGGCGCGGCTCAACGGCTGGGTCACCTGGCAGGCGTTCACCACGCTGCCCACCGACGTCGTCGGCGGGGCGCGGACGCTGATGGTCTCCAACGGGCGGTCCCTCGGCAGCATCGCCCCCGCCGGGCACGGCCGGGCCCTGTGGTGGTTCGACCTGCGCGCCAAGCCCGGAAGCCGCTTCTGGGGCGACGCCCCCGACATCGCGGACCGGCTGCGCGCCCGGTTCGGCCGCTGGCCCGAACCGTTCCCGACCGTGCTCGAACACGCCCGCGACCTCGGGTTCTACCCGCACCACCTGCACCGCGTGCCGTCCGTCTGGGGGCGGGGCCCGACCACCCTCCTCGGCGACGCCGCCCACACGATGCCCCCCGCGATGGCGATGGGCGCCGCGCAGGCCATCGAGGACGCCTGGGCGCTGAGCCGCACCCCCGAAGACCCGCGCGCCTACGAGCGCGCCCGCGCCAAGACCGTCCGCCGCGTCGCCCGGATGGTCGCCACCGAGATGCCCAGCCGGCAGGGGCCGCTCACCGGGATCGTCCCCGACGCCCGCTCGGCCAAGTCGTACGTCAAGTGGCTCCGCTCCGCCACCGACTACTTCTAGGCCCGCAGCTCCAGCGTGCAGCACTTCGGGCCGCCGCCCGCCTTCCGCAGCTCCGACAGATCCACCGGAACCGGCTCGTACCCCCGGTCGCGCAGCGTGCCGATCAGCCCCTCGGCCTCGGCGTTGATCACCACGTTGCGTCCGTCGCAGACGGCGTTCAGCCCGAGCACCGCCGCGTCCCGCTCGTCCGCCAGGACAGCGTCCGGGAACAGCCGCTCCAGCACCGCGCGGCTGCCGGGCGAGAACGCGCCCGGATAGTAGGCGACATTGTCGCCGCCCAGCGGGAACAGCGCCGTGTCCAGGTGGTAGAAACGCGGGTCCACCAGCCGGAGCGTCACCACCGGACGCCCGAGGAACTCCTGGGCCTCCTGGTGCGCGGCGATCTCCGTCCGGAAACCCGTCCCGGCCAGGATCACGTGGTCGAGCGTGAGGAAGTCCCCCTCGCCCTCGTTCGTGTGCTCCGCCTCGAGCACGTCCGCGAACCCGTTCGCCCGCAGCCACGCCGCGTACGCCGGCCCCTCGGCCCGCCGCTCCGCGTGCGCGAACCGCGCCCCGTACACCCGGCCGCCCACGACCAGCGCCCCGTTCGCCGCGAACACCATGTCCGGCAGCCCCGGAACCGGATCGATCAGGCTCACCTCGTGCCCCAGCGCCAGGTACGCGTTCCGCAGCGCCTCCCACTGCGCGACCGCCCGTCCCGCGTCGGCGCCCGCCGCCGGGTCCATCCACGGGTTGATCGCGTACGTGACGGCGAAGTGCTCCGGGCGGCACATCAGATAGCGCCGCCGCAGCGCGGTCCGTGCGGGTGCGGGCTCCATCGCCGGCATGACGGTCATGCGTGTCTCCACAGGCTTTCCGAAGAGGGGATTCGACTGATCGAAAGCTTAAGAACCGAGACGCCGCGAACCAATGCGCGAACCTTGCGCCCACCTGCCGCTTCGTTGCTACTTCACCCCCACTCCGAGCGATTCGTTGCGCCGCCTCACGTCCCGAGCAGTTCGTGCAGCCCCCAGCCCTCGGGATCGTCCACCACCGTCATGGCCAACTGCGCCCTGCTCGCCAGGTCCAAGGGCCCGGCGCCCCCGGCCGCGTACCCGTGCGCGACGCGGTCCAGCGCCGCGCCCACGAGCGGTCCGGCGGTCCGCAGCGACGCCCGCAGCGCGATCGACCTCGTCGAACCCCCGTGCAGCACGATGTTGCGCTGCCGGTACAGCCGCCGCAGCGCTCCGCGCAGGTATCCGTTCACGCGGCCGAGGGCCTGGCGCGGGTGATCGACCAGCTCCCGCATGCGCTCCAGCACCGCGAGATCGGCGGGATCGAGATCCGGCAGGGACGGACGCGACCGCAGCCAGCGGACCAGGATCTCCACCCGCACCCGGTTCTCGTTGCCGGCGCGTTCCAGTTCCCGGCGCAGTCGTGCGTCCACGTCCAGCAGCGCCGTCCGATAGCTGAGCGACGTCAGCTCCGCCCGCGGCCACCCCGCCGCCACGAGCGCCGCCGCCCGATCGGCGGCGACCGCGCGGCCCTCCTCCCGGTCCCGTTCGTCGGTGTCGCAGAACAGCAGTGATTCAAGCGCCGCCCACGCCCCCGCGACCGCGGTGCTCGGAGAACTCCCCGTCAGCGGAGCGGCGAGCTCCAACGCGTCGTCGAGCCGGAAACCGTCCCCCGCCGCCATGGGGCCGTCGTAGAGGACACCGGCCTTCTCCAGGGACTGGACGGTGACCGCCGGGTCGCCTCGCTGCAACTCCTGCGGCTGCGCCATCCCCTCAACGAAGAGCCTCGGATGGGCATCGAGCGTCCGGCGTCCCCTGAGATAGCGGACCCGGTTGCGCAGTCTGTCGAAGATCTCCGTCATCTCCACCACGGCCATATGGGGATCCCGGGCCTCGACCTGGAACCGGAATCCGCCGCTGACCCGTGACCCGGAGTGCCGGGTAATCGGAGAAGTGCTCCGCGAGCAGGCGACCGACCGTCTCCTGGTCGAGCCAACGCGTGGAGCCGAGCGCGACCTCCGGCGACGGCACCTTGCCCTCCAGGACGACGAACCCCGTGTAAGCCCGCTTTCCGCGTGCCTGAAGCTCGATCAACAGTTCGACCAGGTCACGGACGTCGGCGTCATGCGCGAGTCGGGACTTGATCACCCGCCGGAGATGGTCCTGGTGGAACCCCTGGTCCAGCATGTGCGAGGCGATGCTCCTGGCCGCGCGTTCCACGTTGTAGGCGCGGCCCGACACGACGACCTCGTGCCACCTCTGCAGATAGCCCTCCTCGACGAGGTCCGCGAGCAGTCGCAGCGCGCGTTGCCCGCGCGTCCCCGTTTTCAGCGGACGCTTGCATACCTCGTTGAGCTGCCTGCGCACCTGCCCGTCCCGGACGGCCGCGTCCGTGCCGAGGCGGGGCAGCAGGGACTCGCGCGCGTACCAGGCGGTCGCCGCCGGAGACAGCACCTGGCGGGAGACCCAGTCCGCCGCCTCGACCGCCTCGCGTAGCGCCAGTACCGTGCCCAGGTCCCACAGGCGCCGTTGCCACGGCTGCCATGACTCCAACAGCTCGCAGACGCGCGCCTTGAGAAGATCATCCCGCCCGGCCATGCACTTCCCGTCCGTATAGATTGCCGTCACGCTGGGTATCGCGTACTCTGTAGCCACGAGCTAAGGCAGGGGAGTCGCCCGTGAGGGCCGCTCCCCATCGCCTTTTCTGGGCCTTGGTCCGAACCCTCGTCATTCTCTTGCCGGTCAGTGGGCGTCTGCTACCGATTCCGTGATGTTCCTATTACTGTTCGTGCACGCGAAGGCCGCCGTGGCCTCCGGGTGGGAGGGCACGGCGGCCGGGGGTGGACGTCGTCAGGTGACCGGGGTGTCGACGAGGTAGACCTTCGGGGACGGGGTTTCGCAGGTGGCTGTGGCCCGCGTGGAGCCGTTGAAGGTGAACGTCGCGGCCGCGTCGCCCATCGACACCGCCACCGACTTCGCGCCCGCGTTCGCCGCGTACGGGCCCGCGGTCAGCGTGCCGTCCGCGGGCAGCGACAGGACGATCTTCTGATCGCGGACGAGCCGGACGTTCGGGATCTCGATGCCGCCCTCGGCCACGTTGTCGACCGCGGGGGACCCGCCCTCCACGTAGAGATCGAGCTTCGTCACCTCACCGGACGCGCTGGTGTAGCCCATGTCGATCAGCTTGTTCACCGTTTCCGCCGGGATGGTCAGCGCCCCGGACGCGTCGGTGAACGAGAAGCTCGACCCGCGCCTCATCGACAGCGGGAAGTTGCCGCCCACCGCGATGCCGACGTCCAGCGGCGTCCCGCCGAGGCTGCACTCGTACGGCGCGTTGATGATGCCGACGACCTCGTTCGAGTCCGGCTCCGGGAAGTCGAGGGGCGCGCCCTGGATCTTCGCCGGCGGCTGCCCCGCCGGCCCGCCGACCGCGACCCGCAGCAGCGCGTTGCCCTTCGTCGCCTTGCAGTCGGCCTTGATCGGGAGGCTGAACCCGGCGGACGAATTCAGGTCGACCTCCGCGACCGCCCCGTCGAACTTGAACGTCACCGCCCCGCCGTTAGGCGCCGTGTACGGCCCGACGTCGAACGTGCCCTCCAGCGGCAGCCCCACCTTCAGCGGCTGCCCGGCCTCGATCGGGATGTCGTCGATCTCGAACGGGTCGCCCTCCGCGATGTTGATCGTCTCCGGCGTCGCGTTCGCCGCGCCGATGCTGAGGTTCGTGACCCGCGCGTCCGCCGACGTCAGGCCCAGGATGGGCGCGAGCGACGTCAGCCACGACGGGAACGTGATGCTGCCCGACCCCTGCTTCAGCCAGAACTCCTGACCGGGCCCGAGCTGGACGGGCGCGACGCCCTGCACGTCCACGTCCGTCGGCAGGTAGAACACCGGGATGCCGGCCAGCGAGATCGTGCAGCCGATCGGCAGCTTGAACCGTCCGGTGTCCACCCCGACCGCGGGGACGATGTCCGGCGGCAGCGCGTGCGCGGGGACGGCGACCGTCCCCGGCAGCAGCGCGGCCACCCCGACGACCAGGGCCGCCAGTCTGCGCCTGAGTCTCATGAGGGACTCCCTTCAAAGGTACTTACGGGTACCCCGATGGCAGGAATGATGACGACGGCCCCGTTTGCCCGATATCGAGATCCCTGAGCCTTCTCAAAGAATCCGTTGGCACTCCCGAACGGAAATCCCAGCGTCTCTCGGGCGCCCCAGGGAAATGGGATGACGGCCGCCGGAGCGTCCGGTTAGCGTCCCGGGCATGGACGATCACTTCGGTGAGCGGGTCGCGGCCGCCTACGACGAGACGGAGGCGGAGATGTTCGCCCCCGCGGCGATCGACCCCGCCGTCGACCTCCTGGCCGGACTCGCCGGGGACGGCCGCGCCCTCGAACTCGGCATCGGCACCGGCCGCGTCGCGCTGCCGCTCGCCCGCCGCGGCGTCCCCGTCCACGGCATCGACCTCTCGCCCGCCATGGTCGCCCGCCTGCGCGCCAAGCCCGGCGGCGACGCGATCGGCGTGACGATCGGCGACTTCGCCACGACCCGCGCCCCGGGCACGTTCACTCTCGCGTACCTCGTCTTCAACACCGTCAACAACCTGACCACGCAGGACGCCCAGGTGTCGTGCTTCGAGAACGCCGCGGCCCACCTCGGACCCGGCGGGCGTTTCGTCATCGAGGTCGGCGTCCCCGCCCTCCGCCGCCTTTCGCCCGGCCAGACGATGGTCCCGTTCCACGCCGGCCCGGCGACCTGGGCGTTCGACCGCTACGACACGGCCACGCAGGCGATGAGCTCGAACTACCTCACCGTCGAGGGCGGCCGCGGCGAATGCCGCTCGATCCCGTTCCGCTACGTGTGGCCGTCCGAACTCGACCTGATGGCCCGCATCGCGGGCATGGAGCTCGTCGACCGCTGGTCCACCTGGACGCGCGCCCCGTTCACGCACGAGAGCGAGCACCACATCTCCGTCTGGCGCAGGATCACCCGATGACCGCCCACACGACCTTCCCGACCCCGGTGCCGGACGGACGAACGCCCGACTCCTTCGCGTAGGCCGCGACGATCGCGAGGCCTCGCCCGTCCAGGTCGTCCGGTCCGGCCCGCCGAGCCCGCGGAAGTT
The DNA here is from genome assembly GCF_042675525.1 of Actinomadura sediminis. NCBI lineage: Bacteria > Bacillati > Actinomycetota > Actinomycetes > Streptosporangiales > Thermomonosporaceae > Actinomadura > Actinomadura sediminis. The sequence continues at coordinate 48,538 of NZ_JBHTJA010000020.1, read as the reverse complement.
CGGGCGAGGGATCCCAGCACTCGAACAGCGCCGACCCGTCCCGCACCGCGACCCGGACCCGTATCTCCCGCCCGTACGCCGCTTTCACCGCGTTCGTCACGATCTCGCTCGCCACGACCACCGTGTCGTCGATGGCCGCCCGCCCGAAAGCCCAATTGGCGAGCGCGTACCGGACGAGTTCACGAACGAGAACGACAGACGACTCCACCGCGAGCAGACCCATCCGCATTTCGTCCGGTCATCACCCTGGACACGACGGGCCTTTCCACTCCTCAAGGCTCATGGTCGAGAGGTCGCCTACGCTGGAGCCCAAATCGGTGGACGTCTGGTCGAGGCCGGTGACGAGGTCGCCGCGTTCGGGATAAAGTTCGATCAAATTGGGGCATTTGCCCTATCTCGGGATGGTTCCCGGGAGCTGATCGAGCAGACGATGGGGATGTACCTGTGAGCGTGTGGAGGAAGAGTTCCTACACGGGCAGCGCCAACGACGAGGTTTGCGTCGAGGTGGCCGACATGGGCGGGGCCATCGCCGTCCGCGACTCCAAGGATCCGGACGGGCCGCGCCTGGGGTTCGCGCGTGAAGCGTTCGGCGGCCTGCTCGATCGCATTCGCCGGGGCGAGTTCGACCGCTGAACCACGGGGCCGTGGTGACGTCGCCGGTTGATACGACCCCGAGGCGGCGAGGGACGATGTCGGAAGTGACGCGTGATGACGTCGAATGGGTCGCGGACGGTGAGACGCGGGCCTTGACCCGGACGTCGAGGACGACGAGTACGTGTCGAGGGGCTACGGCCCGGCCCTTCTCCTTGCGGATCTGATCACCGGCGTCGTCCCGCGCCGGGAGGCGTTCGCCGGTGAAGTCCCGTCCGCCGTGATCGAACCCTGGTTCAGCCCGGCTCCGCCCTCTCTCGGCCACGGCCCCGGGGGCCCCGGCCATGCGCGCGGCCCTTGAAGCCGCCCCGGCGCATGTGCAGCGCGCGGTCGCCGCGCGCGAGGCGATGCGGCTGGCGGCCGTCCTGGATCTCGACGGCACCCCGGGCCTCGCCGAGGCGGTCGCCGCGGCCGAGCGGGGGGAGCACGTCACCGTGTCCCCGACTTCCGGCCTCGGCGTGCACGTCCGCTCCTGGCTGGAGCGATCATGCCAGGCAGGGCGGTCACTCAACGACTTCGCGCACTCCAAGGTGAACGACGACGAGCGGAATGCCGCCTACATGCCGGGCTGGTTCGCGGAAGCGCTGAACGCCGCGCTGTGGCCCGAGCCGCACGCGGCCGCCCGTGCCGCGCTTCGCCCGCTCACGCAGGGGCCGCCCCTCCTCCGCGATCCCGCCTGGGAGGCCGCCGTCCTGGAGATGCTCCGCAACGGCGCGGACTCGGCATGACGGCGGACGTCAGGTAACCGGCGACCGGCTTCGCATCGATCTGGAGCCGGACCTCTACAGGGCGAGCGCGTCCCACCGGGAAGCCGGTGAGCCTCGTGCGGTTCCGGCCGGCCGGTGAGCGAAGGGCCGGTTCGGCAGAGGATGTGACCACGCGGTCGTTTCTCTCGAGGGGCGCCGGAAGGGTTCCGCGGGCGGCCAGGTGAAAGGCGAGACGCCGTACCGTGTGCAGGCCGGAGCGGCTTCCCACGTCGAGCCATTCGACGTCCTGCTCGTTCAGCCGCGGTTCGTCCCATGGACGGGCGCCCTGCCGACGCCTTCCGACAGACGCGGAGCGGAGTACTGGACGAGCTGTTCGTTAACGTACTTGTAGTCTGCTCGGCGGCCGGATGATGTGGGCCCGTGTCGGCGTATAGCTCAAAGTCAACCCATAGTCAACCGTTGACGGGCCTGGTGTGACCTCTTACGCTCGCGTACACCCTGAGCGAAAACATACAGGGTGTTCAGTTATGGAGGTCGGATCTTGGAGATCGCTGCGAACGGTGGGGTCGCGCTGGGCGAACGGTTCGTCGCGCGGGGGACGGCGTTGTTGCCCGAGTTGGTGGCCCTCCGGCGGGCGATCCACGCCGAACCGGAGGTGGGGCTGCACCTGCCGGAGACGCAGCGGAGGGTGCTGGACGCGCTCGCGCCGCTCGGCCTCGAGGTGCGCACCGGGACGGCGCTGACCTCGGTGGTCGCGGTGCTGCGGGGCGGCCGTCCCGGTCCGGCCGTGCTGCTGCGCGCGGACATGGACGCCCTGCCCCTGCGGGAGGACGCCGACGTGCCGTTCCGGTCGGCGAACGGCGCGATGCACGCGTGCGGGCACGACATGCACGTCGCGGGCCTGGTGGGCGCCGCGCGCCTCCTCCACGAGCACCGGGACGAACTCGCCGGCGACGTCGTGTTCATGTTCCAGCCGGGTGAGGAGGGGTTCGGCGGCGCGCCGCTGATGCTGGACGAGGGGGTGCTCGACGCGGCTGGGCAACGTCCGGTCGCGGCGTACGCCGTGCACGTCGGGCCCGGTCCGCGCGGCACGTTCGTGACCCGGCCGGGCACCGTCACCGCGAGTTCGACCACGTTCGAGGTCGAGGTGTCGGGGCGGGGCGGGCACGGGTCCCGGCCGCACGAGGGCGTCGACCCGGTGCCGGTGCTGGCGGAGATCGTGCTGGGCCTGCAGAGTTTCGTGACCCGCCGGTTCGACGTCTTCGACCCCGTGGTGCTGTCGGTGACCAACCTGGCCGCCGGGACGGGCGCCGCGAACGTCATCCCGGATTCCGCGCGCCTCAGCGGGACGATCCGGACGATGTCCCCCGAGGCCCTGGCCAGGGTCGAGGCGGAACTGCCCGGGTTCGTCGCCGGGATCGCCGGGGCGCACGGCGCGACGGCGACCACGGAGATCGTCACCGGGTACCCGAGCGTCGTCAACGACCGGGCCACGACCGCCCGTGCGGTGGACGTGCTCCGCGCGTCCTTCGGGGACGCCCGGGTCGTCGAGGCGCCGAATCCGACGATGGGCGCCGAGGACTTCTCGTACGTCACCCGGGACGTGCCGGGGACCATGCTGATGCTGCTGGCGAGTCCGCCCGGCCTCGACGGCCCGCCCGCGCCGAACCATTCCCCCCGCGCGGTGTTCGACGACGGCGTCCTCGGCGATCAGGCCGCGGCGCTCGCGCTGCTGGCCGCCCGGACGCTCGCCGGGGACGCGCGGTGAGCGCCCCCGTGAAGACGGCCGCGCCCGCGGCGGCGGGGCGCGGCGGACGGCTGTCGCGCGGCAAGAACCTCGGGCTGCTCACCGCGTCGACGTCGATGGACAACACCGAGGCGAGCCTCACCACGGTCATGTTCCCGCTGATGCGGGACGCCTTCGGGCTGTCGGGGGCGGCGCTGGGCCTGATCACCGCGGTCACCAAGGTCGCGGGCGCGGTCACCAGCGTCCCCTGGGCGATGCTCGCGCGCCGGTTCCCGCGGCGGACGGTCCTGGCGGTCTGCTCGGGATTCTGGGGCCTGTGGATCATCGCGGCGGGGCTGTCGCCGAACTTCGCCGTATTCCTCGTGCTCTACGGCATCGGCGCCGCCGGTTTCGCCGGATCGGGGGCCATCGCGCTCGAGATCCTCGGCGACGTGTACGACGATCACCACCGTGGCCGCGCCACCGGGATCCTGTACGCCGGGGTGGCGATCATCACCGGGAGCAGCGCGCCGCTGTTCGGGATGCTGTCGCACTTCGACGAAGGCTGGCGCTACGGGTACGTCATCTCCGGCACGATCTGCCTCCTGGTCGGGGTGCTGATCCTGACCCTCCTGGACGATCCCCGGCGGCCCGTCGAGAGCGCGCCGCGGGGCACCGGGTTCGACGCGCGGAAGGCGGGGCAGGACCTGCGCGAACTGCTGCGCATCCGCACCTTCCGCTACATGCTGGTGCAGCGCCTCTTCTCCGGCCAGAACGTGATGATGTCGTTCGGCATCGTGTTCCTGGTGGACGAGCGCGGGTTCTCGACCGCGACGGCCTCGGTCATCGCGCTGCCGTTCGCGCTCGGCTACATCGTGGGCACCCTGCTCGGCGGGCGGCTCCTGGACCGGCTCCAGCGGGTCCTGCCGCGCAGCGGCCGGGTGGTGATGCTCCAGGCGAGCCAGCTCGCCTTCGCCGCCGTCGCCTGCGCGACGCTGTTCATCGCGGTGGACGGCATCGCGCCGTACATCGGGCTGTTCGCGGCCGTCGGGCTGTGCCAGGGGCAGGTTCCCGTCGTGCACCGGCCGCTGGTGATGGCCGTGGTGCCGCCGCACCTGCGCGCCGTCGCGTTCGCGGTCTCCGTGTACGTGGTCGAGTCCGTCGCCATCGGCGGGTACGCGCTGCTCACGGGGCACCTCGGGGACCGGTTCGGGCTGCAGTACGGGCTCCTGGCCACCACGGTCCTGCTCACCGCCGCGAACGGCATCGCCTCGGCCGCCCTCTACCGCCCGTACGCCCGCGACTTCATCGGCGCGGACCCCCGGGACGTCCCGGCCGCCGCGGGCTGAGGCCCCGGGGGCGGGCGCGAAGGACGTACCGGCGAATCGCCACGCCGCCGGACGTCCCGAGGCCGCGACAGTAAGGTTCCGGCGTGGACTGGGTGGAGCGGATCACGACGGTCAACCAGTGGAAGCGGGGCGACAAGCGGGCGCCGCACAAACCGTTGCTGCTGCTGTACGCGCTCGGCCACTTCCAGAACCACGGGGACGAGCCGATCGTCTACCGCGACGCGGAAGACCGGCTGCGGCACCTGCTGGACGAGTTCTGGCAGAAGGGCAGCAGCCCCGCCTACCCGTTCCACCACCTGACGAGCGACGGCTTCTGGGACGTGCGGACGCCCGACGGCGGCGGGAGCCCCGGGCCGAACGTGGGGCCGCTGCGGCGGTCGGGCGCCGCCGGGCGGTTCGCGGACGACCTGGCGCGCGACCTGCGGGACGATCCGGGTCTCGCGGCACGGCTCGGCCGCGCGATCCTGGACGCGAACTTCGAGCCGTCGCTGCACGAGGAGCTGTGCGCGGCGGTGGGGCTCGCCGTGGACGGCCCCGACGGGATCCGCCGGCGCGACCGGGAGTTCCGGCGCGAGGTACTGATCGCCTACGAGTACCGGTGCGCGTTCTGCGGGTTCGACGGTGCCCTGGAGGGGACGGCCGTCGGGCTCGACGCCGCGCACGTCCAGTGGTGGGCGTTCGACGGGCCCGACGAGGTCGCGAACGGCATCTGCCTGTGCGTCCTGCACCACAAGCTGTTCGACAAGGGGGTGCTCGGGATGACGGCGGACCGCCGGATCACCGTGTCGACGATGTTCGTGGGGCGCGGGGAGGCCGCGCGGACGCAGGTCATCGGGCTCGCGGGCCGTCCGGTCGGGCCGCCGCAGCGGGCGTTCCCGGCCGTGGCCGCCGAGCGGGTGGCCTGGCACGGCCGGGAGGTGTTCCGCGGCGCGCCGCGCGCCGCCTGAGCGGGGCGTGCCCGGCGGGGCGGGCACGCCCCCGCGCTCAGAGGTTGATCATGTGGCCGGCGAGGCCGTGCACGGCCTCCTTGACGGCCTCGCCCAGCGTCGGGTGGGCGTGGACGTTGCGGGCCACCTCGTGGACGGTGAGGTCCCACTGCTGGGCGAGGGTGAGCTCCGGCAGCAGCTCGGTGACCTCGGGGCCGATCAGGTGGGCGCCGAGGATCTCGCCGTACTTGGCGTCGCTGATGACCTTGACGAAGCCGTCGCCCTCGCCCATCCCGAGCGCCTTGCCGTTGGCGCTGTAGGGGAACTTGGCGACCTTGACGTCGAAGCCCTGCTCCTTCGCCTGCGCCTCCGTCCAGCCGAACGAGGCGATCTGCGGCTGGCAGTACGTGGCGCGCGGGATCATCACGTAGTCGAGCTCCATCGTCTCGGCGTCCGCGATGGTCTCGGCGGCGACGATGCCCATGGCCTCGGCGGCGTGCGCGAGCATCAGCTTGGCGGTGACGTCGCCGATGGCGTAGATGTGCGGGACGGACGTGCGGCAGCGGCCGTCGACGTCGATCGCGCCGCGCTCGGTGAGCTGCACGCCCGCCTTGTCGAGGCCGTAGCCGTCCACGTTCGGCTGGAAGCCGATGGCCTGCAGGACCTTGTCGGTCTCGATGACCTGCTGCTCCCCGGCCTTGCCGGTGACGGTGACCTTGACCTTGGGCCCGGAGTCGTCGATGGAGTCGACGCGGGTGGAGGTCAGGACGTCGATGCCGAGCTTGCGGTACCGCTTGGCGAGCTCCTTGGAGACGTCGGCGTCCTCGTTCGGCACCATGCGGTCGAGGAACTCGACGATCGTGACCTTGACGCCGTAGTTGTGCAGGACGTAGGCGAACTCGACGCCGATGGCCCCCGCGCCCGCGATGACGATGCTCTCGGGCAGCTCCGAGCTGAGGATCTGCTCCTCGTAGGTGACGACCCGCTCGGACAGGGACGTCCCGGGCAGCAGCTTGGTGTGCGCGCCCGCGGCGATGATGCAGTTGTCGAAGGTGACGGTGTCGGACGAACCGTCGGCCTTCGCCACCTGCAGGGTGTTGGAGTCGGTGAAGGCGCCCCGGCCCTCGTAGGAGGCGATCTTGTTCTTCTTCATCAGGAACTGGACGCCCTTGACGAGCTTGTCCGAGACCTGGCGGCTCCGCTGGAACGCGACGCCGTAGTCGAAGGACACCCGCCCCTCGACGTTGATCCCGTAGGTCTTCTGCTCCTGGGTGAAGATGTGGGCGAGCTCGGCGTTGCGCAGCAGCGCCTTCGAGGGGATGCAGCCGACGTTGAGGCAGACCCCGCCCCAGTACTTCTCCTCGATGATCGCCGTCTTCAGCCCGAGCTGTGCCGACCGGATCGCGGCGACATATCCACCCGGGCCCGCGCCCAGGACCACGACATCAAAGTGTTCGCTCATGTTCAGTGACGATATTCCGCCGCGGGCGGTGCTCGCATCCTGGTCGTACGGGAGAGGCGCGGCGGCGGGCGGGGGACGTGCGGGGCGGGTGCGGGGAGACGACGCCGAGGGGCCCGTGCGGTCACGTACTGTTGTCCTCACGGACGGTGGAACAGGGCGAGGTCGCCCGATCGTTGTCGGCAGATGTCCGTCCCACCCGGAACCCGGAGGAGAAGACGAGTGCGGATCCCCAAGCGCGTCAACGCCGTCCTGGACTGGATGGAGCAGCACTCGCGGGCGCTCGCGGTCGTGTTCGTGCTGGTCGTGCTGGTGATCGTCCTCGTGGCCCTGGTGACGGCGCTGGTCCCGCCCGCGGTGGGCCTGCCGATCGCGGGATTCGTCCTCGGCGCGTCCGCGGGCGGCTACATGATGCACGCCCGGATGGCGCGGCGGGTGGCGCGGGTCCGCCGGGAGGTGGACGACCTGCTGCGCGAGAACGGGGCGCTGCGGCACCGGTACAACGTCCTGGCCAGCGGGGTGATCACCCGGGAGGCGCAGGAGACGCAGGCGATCGTCCCGATCCCGGAGGACGACCTGCTGGACGTGTCCGACGACCCGCAGCGGACGATGAACCTGCCCGAGCTGACCGACGAGCTGCTCGGCCTGGGCGACGACGACGCGGACGACGACGCCGCCGACGACGCGGCCGACGACGTCGGCGCGGCGGGCGGCGACCCCGCCGGGGACACCGCCGACCTCGAGGACGCGGGGGATCCGCGCAGAGGGTGACCGCTTCGCACCCCCGCGTTAGCTTTGTCGATCTTCGGGCAGGCTCCCTGGCCGGGAGGTGCCGATGAGCTCTGAGTCGGGGGCGGCCCCCGCGGAACCGGCGGGCGGTGAGGCGGAGGTCGACGAGGCGGCGGTGCGCAAGGCCGTGATCGCCTCCGCGATGGGGAACTGCATCGAATGGTTCGACTTCGGCGTGTTCAGCGCCGGGGTGATGACCGCGATCATCGGGGACGTCTTCTTTCCCGAGGATTCGGCCGGCAGCGCGACCCTGCGCTCGTTCGCGCTGATCGCGGCGGCCTTCCTCGCCCGGCCGTTCGGCGGGCTGTTCTTCGGGCCGATGGGCGACAGGCTGGGCCGCAAGCGGGTGCTGGCCACCACGATCATCCTGATGTCGGGCGCGACGTTCGTGATCGGGATCCTGCCCAGCTACGCGGTCATCGGCATCGCCGCGCCGCTGGTGCTGCTGGCGGTACGGCTGATCCAGGGCTTCTCGACGGGCGGCGAGTACGGCGGCGCGGCCACGATGATCGCCGAGTACGCGCCGACGAACAAGCGCGGGTTCTACGGCAGCTTCCTCGAGCTCGGCACGCTGATCGGCTACATCCTCGGCGCCGGCCTGGTGCTGCTGATGACGGTCCTGCTCGGCGACGACGCGATGCGCGACTGGGGCTGGCGGATCCCGTTCCTCATCGCGCTGCCGCTCGGCCTCGTGGGGCTCTACGTCCGGACCCGCATCGAGGACACGCCGACGTTCCAGAAGATGGAGGAGGCGGGCAAGAAGGCCGCCTCGCCGCTGAAGGAGACGCTGGTCCACTACAAGCGGCGGATCCTCCTGCTGATCGGCATCGTGTTCCTGCTGAACATCGCGGACTACACGATGCTGACGTTCATGCCGTCCTACCTCATCGACTACCTCGACTACGACGACACGTCGTCGCAGCTCGTCACGATCGGGGTGGAGGCGGTGATGATCCTGTTCATCGTGCCGCTGGGCGCCCTGTCGGACCGGATCGGCCGCAAGCCGCTGCTGATCGCCGCGGCGATCGGCTTCTTCCTGCTGGCCTGGCCGGCGTTCGCGCTGATGCAGACGAACGACACGCTGGGCGTCCTGGCCGGGTACGCGATCATCGGCGGGCTGCTGGTGCTCATGCTCGCGGTGATCGGCTCGACGTTCCCGGCGATCTTCCCGACGAACGTGCGGTACGGGGCGTTCGCGATCGGCTACAACATCTCGACGTCGCTGTTCGGCGGGACGACCGCGGTCGTGGTCGGCTCGATGATCAGCGTGACGGGCTCGAACTACGTGCCCGCCTTCTACCTGATGCTCGCGGCGCTGGTGGCGTTCGTGCCGATCCTCAAGATCCCGGAGACGGCGCGGGTGCCGATCGACCGGGTCGGGAACGAGGACGCCCCGGAACTCGCGGGCTCCGGGGCGAAATGACGAATTTCTGCTGATTTACCCCGGGGTGATCGATTATTTCGATTCCCTCGGGGCGGTCGTCGCGGTCAGCGGGCGAAATACCGGCGGGCCCAGCCCGCCAGCGTTCCTGCGATCACCAGTCCGGCGACGGTCTCGATCGCGAGTGCGGTCCACACGATCACTGGGGGCCTCCTCTCGGGTCCGACCGGGCCCCGCCTGCCGGGACCCGTCGCGCCTCAGGCAGAACACCAATATGCGGCGGATGTATCCGTGCCCGGGCCGCCGAAACCGGTGATTTGTATCACTTTGCACCGTCCTGACCTGCGATGAAACCTCACCCGAGGGTAAAAGCGGCGGCCGTCGCCCCGCGCGCCGGACGTCCGGACGATCGTCCGCGGGCGCGCCATCACGGAAGGGTGCGAGTCCTGTGACCCCGAGGTAAAGCAACGGTGAAGGTGATCGCACGTTGCGCCCAAGTGATTACGGTCGGTAGCGTCACGGTTGGCCGACCGGACGGCGCGGCGAGAAAGAACAGGTCGAACACCGGCCTTTCCTTTCCGTGCCCGATCGACCATTCCCGAAGCGAACGGCGACGAATCGGTGGTGTGCACGTGACGGAACACCAGTTGAGCCTCGGTACCTCCGCGGCACGGAACCTGGCGACCACGACCAAGACCGTCCCCCAGATGCAGGGCATCACCTCCCGGTGGCTGCTGCGGCTGCTGCCCTGGGTGGAGGCGAAGGGCGGCGCCTACCGCGTCAACCGCCGGCTCACCTACACGCTCGGCGACGGCCGGGTCACCTTCGTGACGACGGGCGCCGACGTCCGCGTCATCCCCCGCGAACTGTGCGAGCTGCCGCCGCTGCGCGGCTACGACGACGACCTGGCCCTCGACGCCCTCGCCGGGCGGTTCGTCCAGCACGAGTACGAGCCCGGCGAGGTCATCGTCGAGGAGGGCCGGCCCGTCGACAAGGTCGTCCTCGTCGCGCACGGCAAGCTCAGCCGGATCACCGCCGGCGAGTACGGCACCGAGGCGGTGCACGGGACGCTCGCCGACGGCGACTTCTTCGGCGACCAGGCCCTCCTCGGGGAGGAGGAGGCGCCCGAGTGGGACAGCACCGTGAAGGCCGTGACGTCCTGCACGCTGCTCACCATGAGCGTCGGCGACTTCCAGGAGACGCTCGGGCAGTCGCCCACGCTCCAGGCGCACCTGGAGGAGTACCGCAACGCACCGGAGCGTCCGAGCAACCAGCACGGCGAGGCGGCGATCGACCTGTCGTCCGGTCACGCCGGCGAGCCGACGCTGCCCGGCACGTTCGTCGACTACGAGGCCTCGCCGCGCGAGTACGAGTTGAGCGTCGCGCAGACGGTCCTGCGCGTCCACACCCGCGTCGCCGACCTGTACAACCACCCGATGGACCAGGTGGAACAGCAGCTCCGGCTGACCATCGAGGCGCTGCGGGAGCGCCAGGAGAACGAGATGGTCAACAACAAGGACTTCGGGCTGCTGCACAACTCCGCCCTGTCGCAGCGCATCCACACCCGCAGTGGCCCGCCGACCCCGGACGACATGGACGAACTGCTCGCGCTCGTGTGGAAGGAGCCGGCGTTCTTCCTCGCGCACCCGAAGGCGATCTCCGCGTTCGGCCGCGAGTGCAGCTCCCGCGGCGTCTACCCCGACCACGTCGACGTCCTCGGCCAGCGGGTCCCCGCCTGGCGCGGCGTCCCCATCTTCCCGTGCGACAAGATCCCGGTGAGCGCCCGCCGCACCAGCTCGATCCTGCTGATGCGCACCGGCGAGGCCGCCCAGGGCGTCGTCGGGCTGCACCAGACCGGCCTGCCGGACGAGTACCAGCCGGGGCTGTCGGTCCGGTTCATGGGCATCGACGAGAAGGCGCTCATCAAGTACCTCGTCAGCGCCTACTACTCGGCGGCCGTCCTGGTGCCGGACGCGCTCGCGATGCTGGAGTCCGTCGAGATCGCCCACGGTGCGGGTGCGTGACGCCCGTCCCGAGCACCCTCCCGGCCGGGGAGACGCACCGCCGGACGCGCCGCCGCGCGTCCGGCCACGGGCCCGGCCGCGGGTGCGCTCACAGGGGCGCGCACCCGCGGCCGGCCCCCGGCCCCGCATCCGAGCGCCCCGCGATCGCCCGCTGAGGGAAGGCCCGCCATGTCAGTCTCTTACTGGAACGACGCGCCGCCGCGCCCGCCCGCGGAGGTGCTGGCGTGGAGCCGGGCCCTGCTCGATCCGGCGCTGCGCGCCGCGGTCGACGAGATGCCCCCCGCGACCCGCGCCGTCGCCGGATTCCACTTCGGCTGGACGGACGCCGAGGGCCGCCCGGCGGCGGGCGCCGCGGGCAAGGCCGTCCGCCCGGCGCTGGCGCTGCTGTCCGCGGCGGCGGTCGGGGGGACGGCCGCCGCGGCGCTGCCCGCCGCCGTCGCCGTCGAGCTCGCGCACAACTTCTCGCTGCTGCACGACGACGTGATGGACGGCGACGCCACCCGGCGGCACCGCCCGACCGCCTGGACGGTGTTCGGCTCGAACACCGCGATCCTGGCGGGCGACGCGATGCTGGCCGGCGCCTTCGAGGCCCTCGCGGGCGGCCCGGCCCCGGCGGAGTCCGTCCGGACGCTCGGCCGCGCCGTCCTCGAACTGGTCGAGGGGCAGAGCGAGGACCTGGCGTTCGAGCGGCGCGCCGCGGCGGTGCCGCTCGCCGAGTGCCTGGCGATGGCGGGCCGCAAGACGGGCGCGCTGCTCGGCGCGGCGTGCGCGCTCGGCGCCGCGCACGGCGGAGCGGACGGCCTGCGCGCCGAACGGCTCGGCTCGTTCGGCGAACGCGTCGGGCTCGCGTTCCAGCTCGCCGACGACATCCTCGGCATCTGGGGCGACCCGGACGTCACGGGCAAGCCCGTCCACTCCGACCTGCGCAACCGGAAGCAGTCGCTGCCGGTGGTGGCGGCGCTCGCGTCCGGGACCCCGGCGGGCGACGAGCTCGCCGAGATCTACCGGCGGGAGGCGCCGCTCCCCGACGCGGACGCGGCCCGCGCCGCCGCGCTCGTCGAGGCGGCGGGCGCGCGCGAGTGGGCGGCGCGCAAGGCCGACGCCCTGCGCGCCGCCGCGCTCACCGACCTCGCCGCGGCCGACCCGGTCCCCGCCGCGGCGGGCGAGCTGCGGGCCCTCGCCCACCTGCTCACCCACCGCGACCACTGACCGGCGCCCGGCCAGGGCGCCGGTCAGTGGCCGCGTGGGGGCCGCGAAGGGCCCGACCCCCTAGTACCGGCTAGTACCGGAGGCCGTGGCCGTACTGGTAGAGGTCTCCGATCGTGACCGGGAGGCGGCCGCCGGGCCGCCTCCCGAACACGACCTCGGCCGCGCCCTCGTGCATCGCCGTGCTGACGCGCTGCGTCCGGGCGGTCGTCCCGTACGTGGTGATGTAGGCGTCCACGTCCGGGTAGGCGGTGATGTCGTACGGGATGCCGATGGCGACGGCCGCGACCGGCTTGCCCGTCGCCCGCAGCGCCCGCACCAGCTTCGCCTGCCCGTCCGGCAGCGTGCCGGACGAGAACGTCGCCACGACGATCCGGTCCGCGTCCCGCGCGGCCCGGACGGCCGCCGCGATCTCGGCGTCCGACGGGTCCTGCGACGACGCCTCCCAGCGCATCACCGGCCCGGCCGACGCGCCGTCCAGCGCCCGGGCGAACGGCTCGGTCTGGACGACGCCCGCGACGAGCGTCCGCTCGCCCGACCCGGCGTCGAACGGGAGCACGCCGCGCTCGTTCTTCACGAGCGTGGTCGCCGCGACGCCCATCCGCTTCGCGCGCCGCCGGAACAGCTCGTTGCCCGATACCGCCGCGGCCGCCTCCGGGCTCGCGAAGCGGTGCCCGGCGACGTCGTACTCGCACTTCAGGTCGAGGACGCGCCGCACCGACGCGTCCACCCGGGCCTGCGAAAGCTCCCCGCTGCGCAGCGCGTCCGCGAGCGCGTCGACGGCCTCGACGCTCGCCGCGTGGTCGCCCGTCGACATGATGACGTCCGCGCCCGCCTTGATCGCCATGACCGTGGCGTCGCGGGTGCCCCAGTTCTCGTCGATGGCGTCCATCGCCATGCCGTCGGTGACGATGAGGCCGTCGAAGCCCATCTCCTCGCGCAGCAGCCCGGTCAGGACCTTGGGCGACAGCGTCGCGGGCAGCTCGGGATCGATCGCCTCGACGATCACGTGCGCCGTCATGATGGCCGGGACGCCCGCGTCGATGGCGGCGGCGAACGGCGGCAGGTGCACGCTCTCCAGGGTCGCCCGGTCGTACCCGACGGACGGCAGGCCGGTGTGGCTGTCGGTCTCGGTGTCGCCGTGCCCGGGGAAGTGCTTCGGCGTCGCGATCATCCCCGCCTTCCGGTACGCGGACACCTGCGTCTCGACGAGGTCGCTCACCGGCCCGGTCCGCTCCCCGAACGAGCGCACCCCGATGATCGGGTTCTCCGGCCGGGTGTTGACGTCGGCGACCGGCGCGTAGTTCCAGTGGAACCCCATCGCGCGGGCCTCCGCCGCCGTGATCAGCGCCGCCTCGCGGGCCAGCGCGGGCTTGCGTGCCGCGCCCAGCCCCATCGCGTTCGGCAGGGCCGTCGTGCCCTCGCGGACGTTGTGGGTCGTGCCGAACTCGAAGTCGCCGGACGCGAGCAGCGGCAGCCCGAGCCGGGTGTCCCGCGCCCACTCCTGCAGCCGGTTGTTGTAGCGGGCCGCCAGCTCGGGCGTCCGCGGCTCCGAGGTGATGAACGAGCCGAGCTTGCGGTCCTGGATCAGCCGCCTCGTCTGCTCGTTCGGCATCCCGTCCGGGCCGTCGAGCGTCACCGCCATGACGAGCTGCCCGACCTTCTCGGCGTCCGTCATGCGCGCCAGCGTCGCGTCGGCGTCGCAGCGCTGCCGTCCCCGGTCGGACGGCGGGGCCTGCGCGTGGGCGGGCGTGTGCACGGCCGGGGCGAGCGCGAGCCCGAGGGCCGCGGTGACGACCGCGGGGAGCACCTTCATGTTCGCCTCCTGAACTGGTCCGGTCTGGTATAGACCAGTTGATGGGCGGCGGTGCCGTCAATGGGAAAAGTTGCCAAGATCACGCCGGGGCGGGCCCGGCCGCCCGGCGGCCGGAGCCCGCGGGGACGGTCAGCCCTTGATCTCCGTCCATGCCTGCGTCCACCGGTCGTACGGGACGCACTCGTCGCCGCGGTCGTCGCCGCAGTCGCGGACCGGCGTGCGCCAGAACGCGATGCGGTCGTAGAACTCGCGGTCGCCGACGCGGTAGGTGTCGCAGAAGCCCCGCGCGGTGTACCGGCACGCCTTCGGGTTCGCGGGCGCCTCGCCGAACCACTGCCCGACCTGCGCCTGCACCTTCGGCGTCGTGATCCAGTTCATCCACTGGTACATGCAGGACGGGTGCTCGGCCTTCGAGGAGATCATCCACGTGTCCGACCAGCCGGTGGCGCCCTCGCTCGGAAGCGTCGTCGCGACCGGGACCTTCCGCGCCTTCGCGAGGTTCGCCGTGACCTGCCACGCCGTCCCCGCGTAGTTCGCGCCGACCTCGAACGACTGGAGTTCGTCCAGGTAGTTGTGCCAGTACTGGTTGACCAGCGGCCGCTGCCGCTTGAGCAGGTCGATGGCCGCGGCGAACTGCTCCTCGTCGAGCGCGTACACGTCCTCGATGCCGAGCTCGGGCCGGTGCGCCTTCAGGTAGAGCGCCGCGTCCGCGATGTAGATGGGGGAGTCGTAGGCGACGACGTGCCCGGCGGCGGGCGAGTCCTCCTCCCACACGACGCTCCACGACGCGGGCGGCCGCGGCATCTTGTCCGTCCGGTACATCAGCATGTTGGCGCCGTAACCGTGCGGGACGCCGTACATCTGGCCGTCGACGGAGTTGTACGGCTGCTCCTTCAGGTACGGCGCGATGTCGTCGTAGTTGCTGAGCAGCCGGGTGTTGACGGGCGCGACGAGCCCCCCGTACACGAGCCGCAGGCTCGCGTCCCCGGACGCCGACACGCCGTCGTAGCGGCCCGTCTCCATCAGCGCGACCATCATGTCGGACGTGTCCGCGATCTTCGCGTTGACCCGGCAGCCCGTCCGCTTCTCGAACGGCGTCACCCAGTCGGCCTTCGGGTCGTGCGAGCCGTCCTCGGCGTACCCGGCCCAGACGATCAGGTCCAGGCGGCCCTCGCCCTCGCCGATGTCCTGCCGCATCGGCAGGTCCGGCGGCGCCGCCGGGGTCAGGGCCGCGTCGTCGCCGCCGACGCACGCGCCGGTCAGCGCCGCGGCGAGCGCCAGCGCCCCCGCGGCGAGGGACGACCGTGCGCGCGTCCGGGGCCGCCGGGCGCGGGCCGGACGGACGTCCGGACGGTGCGAAACGGGCTCACGGGGGGTTTCGGGCATCACGCCGGAAGATCGTAGAGGTATTTCCGGCCGTCCGTACACACCTACCGTGATGATCTCGACACGCGGGCCGCCGCGTCCTAGGCTCTCCTGACGCTCCCTCCGAAGATCCCGCACAACCGAAAGTTCCCCCGAAAGTGGCACATCGAGGCCGTCCCGCGGCGCCCGCGGTCCCCGCCGTCCAGCCGTCCGACGACACCGGACAGGCGGGCCCGGCCGACCCGGCCGCACCCGCCGCCCCGGCGCGGCGCGGTCCCAAGGCCGCCCGGTTCCGGTCCATCCGCTTCAAAGTCGTGCTGATGGTCACCGTCTCGGTGGTCTCGCTCGCCGCGCTGTGGTCGTTCGCCGCGAACATCGCGCTCGGCGAGGGCCTGAACCTGCGGCACGTCGAGACCGTCCAGGACCACTACGCCTACCCGGCGGGCGCCCTCGGCAGCGCCCTCCAGGAGGAACGCCGGCTGTCGATGGTGTACCTCGGCGCGCGCGACCCGAACGCGGGCGCCGCGCTCGAGTCCGGACGGCTCGTCACCGACCGGCAGGCCGAGGTGTTCCGCGAACTCGCCTCCCACGGGGACGACCACGACGTGCCGGGACGGACGCTGCGGCTCGCCGACAAGATCCTGCGGGCCCTCGACGGGCTCGACGAGCGGCGCCGCGCCATCGACTCCGGCGCCGTCGACCGGCACCGCGCGTTCGCCGACTACACCGGCCTGCTCGCCGACGTCGGCTCCCTGCAGGGCTCGCTCGTCACCCTCGACAACGCCGAGGTCGCCAAGGACGCGCGCAGCCAGGCCGAGCTGACCGAGGCCCGCGAGGCGCTGTCGCAGGAGAACGCGTGGCTCGCCGGCGCCCTCGCCGCCGGGCACATGACGGCCGGCGAACACTCCACGTTCGTCCAGCTCGTCGGCGCCCAGCGCACCCTGTACGCGCACGCCGCGGCCGACCTGCGCCCCGAGGACCGCCGGTACTACGAGCGCGTCGTGCGGTTCCCCGAGTACCGGCGGCTGCGCGCCCTCGAGGAGCACTTCGTCGGCTCCCGCCGCGCCGTCGGCGACGCCGGTGAGGCCGGACGGCTGTGGAGGACCACCGTCGACTCCAACCTCACCCGGCTGCGGGGGCTCGAACTGGCGCTCGCCGCGGGCGCCGAGGAGCGCGCCGAGCCGATCTCCGACCGGATCATCACCCGCGTCGTCCTCGCCGGGGTCCTCGGCGTCCTCGCCGTCGTCGCGTCCCTCGTCATCGCCGTGTGGGTGGCGCGCTCCATCATCCGGGAACTGGCGCGGCTGCGCCGCGAGGCGATCGACCTCGCCGACGTCCGGCTGCCCGACGTGGTCGCCCGCCTCCGCCGCGGCGAGGACGTGGACGTCGCGGCGGAGGCCCCGCCGCTCGCGTTCGCCGCCCGCGAGATCGACGAGGTCGGCGAGGCGTTCAACGCCGCCCGCCGCACCGCGATCCAGGAGGCCGTCGCCGAGGCGACGCTGCGCCGCAACGTCAGCGAGGTCTTCGTCAACCTCGCCCGCCGCAGCCAGACCCTGCTGCACCGCCAGCTCAAACTGCTCGACGCCATGGAGCGCCGCATCGAGGAGCCCGACGACCTCGAGGACCTGTTCCGCGTCGACCACCTCGCCACCCGCATGCGGCGGCACGCCGAGGGCCTCATCATCCTGTCCGGACGGCCGCCCGGCCGCGGCTGGCGCACCCCCGTCGCCGTCGTGGACGTCGCCCGCGCCGCCGCGTCCGAGGTCGAGGACTACACCCGCGTCAACGTGGCCCCGATGACCGGCGCCGCCGTCGTCGGCCCCGCCGTCGCCGACGTCATCCACCTGCTCGCCGAGCTGATCGAGAACGCCACCGTGTTCTCGCCGCCGCACACCACGGTGCAGGTGCACGGCCAGGCCGTCGCGCACGGCTACAGCATCGAGGTCGAGGACCGCGGCCTGTCGATGGACGACGCCGCGCTCGCCGCCGCGAACGAGCGGCTCGCGACCGCCGAGGAGTTCGACCTCTCCGACAGCGGCCGGCTCGGCCTGTTCGTCGTCGGCCGCCTCGCCCGCCGCCACGGCGTCAAGGTCACCCTGCGGACCTCTCCGTACGGCGGCATGACCGCGATCGTCCTGCTCCCCGAGGACCTCGTCGTCCGCGCCGGCGACCCCGAGGGCTCGCCCGCCATCACCACCCGGCGCACCGAGGAGGCGCTCGTCCCCGCGGGCACCGTCGTCGCCCCCGCGTTCCCGGGCGAGGACCGCGGCTCCGTCCTCCGCCTGCCCGCCACCATGGTCGAGGACGCCGGGGCCGCCCCGGCCGGCGACACCGGCAACGGCGCGCGCCGCCCGTCCGCCCCCGGCGACCGCCGAACCCCCCTGCCGCGCCGCCGCCGAGCCCCCGCCCCCGGCGCTCCGCCGGCCCCCGAGGGCCCGGGGTACGCGCCCCGGCATTCCGGCGGCCCGCACGCCGAGGCCCCGACCACGGACGACGCGCGCTTCGAGCACCCGCAGCCCATGGGGCCGGGTGCCGGCGTGGAGGGCGGCCCCCCGGCCGACGAAGGTTCGTGGCCCGAGGGTTCGGACGGCGCGGGCTTCGAGCGCCCGCAGGTCGCGGAGCCGGGTGCCG
Organism: Actinomadura sediminis; assembly: GCF_042675525.1. NCBI lineage: Bacteria > Bacillati > Actinomycetota > Actinomycetes > Streptosporangiales > Thermomonosporaceae > Actinomadura > Actinomadura sediminis. Next base: position 30,508 of record NZ_JBHTJA010000020.1, on the reverse strand, counting down.
TCGGTTCGCAGGAGGAGGGTTTCGGCGGCGCGGGCTTTGAGGGTTCGCAGGTCGCGGAGTCGGGTTCCGGTGTGGAGGGCGGCCCCCCGGCTGACGAAGGTTCGTGGCCCGAGGGCGCGCACTCCGGGCATCCGGGGGTCGAAGGGCCGGGCTCGGAGGACTCGCGAGGTCGTGCCCCGGGCACCGAGGCGTCGCGTTCGGACGGTTCGCCGCTCGAACCGGGCGCGCGGGACGGGGACGCGCACGGCGAGGGATCGGCAGGTCCGGGGGCGAGCCCTTCGGACGGCGGGGGGCGGCAGCGGGCGCTCGGGGACGTGCGGCGGCGCACGCCCGGGGAGGAGCGGCCGCCGCTGCCCAAGCGCGTCCGGCAGGAGAGCATGGCCGCACAGCTCCGCGACGGCGAACCGGCGGGGCCGCCCGCGTCCGGGGAGCCGGAGCCCGAGCCGCCGGCGCGCGCCCGGCGCACACCCGAGGAGGCCCGCGCGATGATGTCGTCCATCCAGCGGGGCACCCGGCGCGGGCGCGCCGAGGTCGAGGGCGGCGAGGGCTCCGGATGAGCGAATGGCTCGACGACGAGGCCGGGCCGATCGTCCGGTCGTACGCGCTGACCCGCGGCCGGGCGCGGCCCGCCGGCGACGAGCCCTTCGACATGATCACCCTCATCGCCACCGCCGGCCGGCCGCGGGCCGGGACGCCCGGGATCGGCCCCGAGCACCTGCAGATCCTCGACATGTGCGCCGAGCCGCAGCCGGTCGCCGAGGTCGCCGCGCGGCTCGAACTGCCCCTCGTCGTCGTCCGGGTGCTCCTCGGGGACCTGCTCGGCCAACGGCTGATCACCGTCACCCGCCCCCGGCAGGAGAGCCCGCTCTCCAAGGAAAGTCTCCTCAGGGAAGTGCTGCATGGTCTCCAAGCCCTCTGACCCGGTCGCGGTGAAGATCCTCATCGCCGGGGGATTCGGCGTCGGCAAGACGACCCTCGTCGGCGCCGTCAGCGAGATCCGCCCGCTGCAGACCGAGGAACTGCTCACCGACCGGGGCGTCGGCGTCGACGACATCGAGGGCGTCGAGCAGAAGACGACCACCACGGTCGCGATGGACTTCGGCCGCATCACCATCCGCGACGGCCTGATCCTGTACCTGTTCGGCACGCCCGGCCAGGACCGGTTCTGGTTCATGTGGGACGAGCTGTCGGCCGGGGCGCTCGGCGCGGTCGTCCTCGCCGACACGCGCCGGCTGCAGGACTGCTTCCCGGCCGTCGACTACTTCGAGAGCCGCGGGCTGCCGTTCATCATCGGCGTGAACTGCTTCGACGACGGCTACGACTACACCGTCGAGGAGATCCGCGAGGCGCTCGACCTCGACGGCGGGACGCCCGTGGTGCTGTGCGACGTGCGGCACCGCACGTCCGGGAAGGAGGTGCTGACGACGCTGGTCACGCACCTGCTGGCGGTCAACGAGAAGGAGAAGGCCGCCGCCCGGTAGCCTTTTGCGGTGTTCCGGACCCGCGCCCGCCTCAGCGACGGCCGAGAGATCGTGTACTACGACGAGCGGCCGGGCCGGGTGCCCGTGCCCGATCCGCGCGGGCTCCCGCCCGCCGAGCCGCTCAGCGAGACGCGCCGCGACCCGCTCACCGGCGACCCCGTCACGATCACCGCGCACCGCAACGCGCGCACGTTCCTGCCGCCCGCCGAGGAATGCCCGCTGTGCCCGGGACGTCCCGCCTCCGAGATCCCCGATCCGGGCTACGACGTCGCCGTGTTCGAGAACCGCTTCCCGTCCTACGCCGCGGCCGCCCCACCCGTCCCGGCGACCGTGGACGGCGTCCCGCTGTTCGAGCGGGCCCGGGGCGCCGGACGCTGCGAGGTCGTCTGCTTCACCGACGACCACGGAACCGCGCTCGCCCGGCTGCCGGTCCCGCGCGTCCGGACGGTCGTCGACGCGTGGGCGGACCGGACGGCCGAACTGTCGGCCGTGCCCGGCATCGAGCAGGTGTACGTGTTCGAGAACCGCGGCGTCGAGATCGGCGTGACCCTGCACCATCCGCACGGGCAGATCTACGGGTACCCGTTCGTCGCCCCGCGCACCCGGCAGATGCTCGCGACGGCGGCCGCGCACGGCGGCGATCTGTTCGGCGACGTCCTCGCCGCCGAACGCGCCGGGCCGCGCGTCGTGCACGCGGGCGAGCACTGGACGGCGTACGTCCCGGCCGCCGCCCGCTGGCCCGTCGAGGTCCACCTCACCCCGCACCGGCACGTTCCCGACCTCGCCGCCCTCGACGCTCCCGAACGGGACGAACTGGCCGCCGTCTACCGGGACCTGCTGCGCCGCCTCGACGCCCTCTACGGCACGCCGCTCCCGTACGTCGCGGGCTGGCACCAGGCGCCCGTCCGCGAGGGCCGCGACCTGCTGCGCCTGCACCTGGAGCTGTTCTCGGTCCGGCGCGCCCCCGACAAGATCAAGTACCTCGCGGGGTCGGAGTCGGGGATGGCCGCCTGGATCAACGACGTCCCGCCGGAGGACGCCGCCGCGCGGCTGCGCGCGGTCACTGCCGGCTGAGCGTCCGCGTCACCCCGGCGGCGATCGTCGTCGCCAGCACCCAGCCCGTGCTGATCAGCGTGTACGCGAGCCACTGGCGCCACCCGGCGGGCTTGAACGCCTTCTGCTGCCCGAAGTCGATGATCGGCAGCAGGAGGTCGAGCGAGTAGAACAGCGGGTTGAAGTCGGGATGCTCGTCGGCCTTGAGCGGCGGCGGATGCTCGAACCCGAACGCGACCGCCCCGGCGAGCAGCAGCCCGGCGAGCCACCCGGCCGCCCACAGCGGCCGGAACCCGTACCCGACCGTCACGTCCTGCAGGTACCCCCAGACCCGCCGGTACAGGGGCAGCGTCCGGCGGCGCCGCCGCTGCTTCGCGAGCAGGACGTTGCGGGAGGCGATGTCGTCGCCCGCCCGCAGGTACGCCGCGGCGAGCTGCTCGTACGCGTGCGGCACGTACCCCTCGACGTCCCGTTCGAGCATCGGCACGCGCACCTTCGGGGGGAGCCGCGGGTCGAGCGACTCGTACGTCAGCCCGTCCAGCCGGACGTCCCCGCCCAGCGCGCCCGGGGGCAGGTGCAGCAGCCCGAACCGCGCCCGCCGCAGGTTGAGCAGGCCGTCCAGCCGGGCCTCGCGCAGCCACACCTCCCCGATCGTGGTCGCGCTCGCGCGCAGGGCCTGCCCGGACGGGTGCGAGACGCGGGCCTTCGCCAGGTCGAGCTGCCCGGGGATCGTCGCCCCCCGCAGATTGACCTCGCCCTCGAACCGCGCGCGGCGCGCCACCACGTCGGAACCCACGCCGAGGTTCTCGGCGTCCAGGGCGTACCCGGCGGGATGCCCGACCGGATGCGAGAGGCGCACGCCGGTGAGGTCGACCTTCTGCGTGATCCGGGCGCCCCGCAGGTCGACCTCGCCCTCGGCACGCAGCCGCGCGGCCATCACGCTCTGCCCGACGCTCATGCTGTCGGCCTCCAGCACCCGCGCCCCCGGGTTGCTCAGCACGGCGTCCTCGAGGTTGAGGTTGCCGGTGATGGACGCGCTGTTCAGCCGGATCTCGCCGTGGGCCTCGAGGCCGGGGGCCCACACGTCGTCCTCCAGGACCGAGTGGTTGAGGTGGACGATCTCGCCCTGGTTCGTCCCCGGAGTGCCGAGCCGGGCGCGTTCGAGGAAGAGCGCGCGGGCGACGCGGACGCCGCCGAGGCTCATGCGTCCGGGGACGCGGCACTCGGTCAGCCGCAGGACGCCGCTCACGTGCATGGTCGCGGCGAACAGCCCGGGGAGGAACGACTTGCTCAGGTTGAGCTGCGTCAGGTGCGACGCGTACAGGTTCGGGATCTCCTCGAAGTGGCACGCCCACAGCCGGATCGGATGCTCGACCGTCGCGTACTGGAGGTCCAGCTTCCCGGCGATCCGCGCCCCGGACACCCGGAGGGCCGCGACCTCGCCGTCCTCCGGCGGGCGGAGCAGCAGCTTGCGCAGCACCCATGCCCGCACGGTGCGCTCGGGCCCCCATGCGGCGCCGTCCGCGGCGTCGTCGCCGTCCCGCGAGAAGTCGACCTTCGCACCCGTCCGGAACGCCCGCCACACCCGCCGTTCGGCGGCCGTCAGCTCGACCGGCTCCACGCGTACCTCCCGCCGCCGTGAACAACTCGATCATGGATATACCGGACGGGTCTCCGCGCGTCACCCGGGTTCCGTGATCATGCGTGGAGGGAGCGTGGTGCGAGCGCATCGGCTGTTCCATGGAGCAGAACGCCTCGCCCGCGAACTCGCCCGCGCCGTCCGGGACCTGGAACAGGACCCGGAGCCCCGCCGCCGCCCTGACCCGTCAGGCCGGTACGCCCGCCACCGGCGGCGCCGCGAACGACACCACGCGGCCTTCCCGCCGCCGTGAGCAGCGGTCCTGGCGGACGCCGCCGGTCCGGTCCCGGCCTCCGCGGCCCGTGCGGGCGGGTCGCCTCAGCGCGCGTCGCCTGTGAGGACGCGGCGGTACGGGGCGAGATCGCCGACGAAGTCCATCGCCGCGTCGTTGTCGAACGGCCAGCGAGTGTCGCCGACGAAACGGCGGCGGGCGCCGAGCGGGCGGCGGTCGTCGATATATCTGGACGTTCGCGCAGGAAGGATTCCGCTCGGATTTTCCCGTGGACGATGTTCGGCGTGCGCAGGCTGTACCAAGGAGTTCCGCAGCACGAGCAGCCCGGACCGGTCAGAAAGGCTTCCTGCCGCCGTAGGAACTGGTTCAGGGAAAGGTGTACGGGCGGACGGTTCCCGAAGTCCACGCGCAGCCCTCGGGTTCCTCCTCGACGCCGACGCCGGGCGGGAGGTCGTGCCTCACCGAGGGGGCGGCCCGTCCGGCGGCGGGAAGGCGATCGGCGCGGCGTTGCGCCGCGTGGCCGCCCTGCCGCCGCGCGAGCGCTTCGTCCAGGTGATATCGACCAGTTGAAGAGCGAAGTCCATTCAGTCATGTTCGCTGGGATTCCCAGCGGCAATCAATCGAATGAACGGTCCGGCCGCGATTGCGCAAAAGCGAGGACGATATCGGCGGGCTGGCCTAGTGTTCGGGCATGGTCGGGCGTGCGGAACTGTTGGCGCAGGGGTCGTTCGGCGACGTGCGGGCCGCCGGTGGCGCCGGGCGCGCGGCCACGGCGTGCGCGGCGCTGATCGGGGACGACGGCGCCATCGGCCTCGCGTGGGACCTCGCGCGCGGCGCCCGGGTGGGGGAGCCGCTGCCCGGGTTCCCCTGCGACGGCGAGGCGTGGGCGTTCGGCGTCCTGCCGGGGCCGCGCGGCGACTCGCCCGTCGTGGCGTGGGCGGGCGGGGAGCGGGTCCACGTCCACGACGTGCGCGGCGGCGGCGAGGTGGTCATCGACGACGCGGACGCGTCGTTCCCCGATGTGGTGGGGCTCGCCGTCCACCGGGGGCGCGGGGCCGTCGTGACGGTGTTCGACCGGCGCCCGCACGCGGAGATCGTCCTCTGGGACGCCCGCACCGGGGAGCGGCTGGCGGACTTCGAGACGTGGTCCGGGTACCGGAGGCCGGACCACGTCCTGCACGCCACCCCCGAGTCGGGGGCGCTCATCGCACTGGCCTGCGCCGCCGAGCGGGCCGAGGACGCGGATCCGGGCCGCTCCGCCTGCGTCGGCGTGCTGGACGCCGAACTCGGGCGGCAGGTCGCGGAGCTGGACTGCGGTCCCGCCCGGGAGGCGCCGATGGTCCCGTGGGAGGGCGGGGTCGTCCTGGTCGTGGCGGAGCCGGGACGGATCGTGGTGCGGAGCCCGGACGGCGAGGAGGTGGCCGCCGCGGACGCGCCGGAGGTCGCGGGCGCGTACGCGGACGTCGCGGCGGCCCGGGTGGACGGGCGCCTCCTGGTCGCCGCCGGCGACTTCCAGAAAGGCGCGTACACGGTCCGGGACGTCGCCCGCCCGGAGCCGCTCGGCCGGGTCGAGGTCCCCGGGCCCGTCGGGGGCACGGCGCTGGCGGCCGACGGGACGTTCCTCGCCGCGACGGACGCGGGCCTGTACCGGGCGCACGTCAGCGGGCTCGGAACCTGAACTCGAACTCGCACCGGTCGCCGCGCACCCCGACCGAGCCCGGGCGGGTGATGGGACGGTCGTGGCGGCCGTCGTCGACCGCCCGCAGCAGCTCCCGTCCCGCCTGGGAGACGGTGAGGACGACCGGGGACGTCCCGGCGGCGCGGACGTCGAAGCGCTGCCATTCTTCGAAGGCGTAGGGGTGGCGCACCTGGGCGAGGGTGAAGTACCTGCCGCCGTTCACCGGTCCGCCCCTCAGCTTCTTCTTGATGACGAGCAGTTCGTCGCGCCGGTTGAGCGACGCGACGTACAGTTCCGTCTCGTCCTGGCGGCGCAGCATCACGTGAACGCCGTCGGTGTTCTGTGCGTCATGGGGCAGTAGACGCACGTTACGGACGTCCAAGGTGACATGGACGTCGAGGTGATCGGCGCGGTGGGTGTTCATCCGGAACACGCTCGACCCTGTGCCGTTGGACGACGTCGCGTCCGGCACGGCGGTGTCCGGCGGGCCCGTCCAGAGGAGGCCGCGGCGCGCGTAGAGGGAACCGCTCGTGACGTCCCAGGTAGGGGAGCGGACGGCGTCGGGCGCGTCCGGGTTCCAGTGCGCGTACTCGTTCGTGACGAGCCGGGCGCGGCCCGGGCCGTCCGGGCGGGCGAGCGCCCAGACGGCCCACGCGACCGGGACGGCCCCGGCGAGGGCGCCCGCGACGATCACCCGGGCCCGCATCAGCCGGGGAGCGCCGTGCAGAACCCGCGGGCGCGCAGCCCGCGGATGATCGTCGGGAGGGCCCGGACGGTCGCCGCGGAGCGGGCGACGCCGTCGTGCATGAGCACGACCGCGCCCGGTTCCGCCCGGGTGAGGACGGTCGCCGCGATCTCGTCCGGGGCGCGCCCGCGCCAGTCGTGCGTGTCGACCGTCCAGCGGACCACCCGCATGCCCAGCGCGCGCGCCTGCGCCTCCACCGTGGGGTCCGCGTCGCCGAAAGGCGGCCGGAACAGCGTCGGACGGGGCGCGCCCGCGTCCTCGACGGCGTCGGACGTCCGCGCGAGCTGTTCCCGGACCTGCGCGGGCGCCAGGTCGGTGAGGTGCGGGTGGTTCCAGCCGTGGTTCTCCACGCGGTGCCCGGCGGCGGCGATCTCGCGGACCATCGCGGGCCGCGCGGCGGCCTTCTCGCCTGTCACGTAGAACACGGCGCGGACGCCGTGGGCGCGCAGCACTTCGAGGACCTGCGGCGTGTAGACGTCCGGGCCGTCGTCGAACGTCAGCTCGACGCGTCCGCGTTCGCAGGGGTTCGCGGTGCTCGCCGGTGCGAGCATCTCCGGGGTGACGACGTCGCGGGCCTCGGCGGCGCGCGCCGGGGCGTCCCCGCCGGGCCGGAGCTCCTGCCGGGCCAGGGGGACGACGGCGGCGAGCGCGAGCAGCCCGAAGCCCAGTTCGAGAAGGTGACGGCGGACGGTCGTGCCGAGGGTCATGAATCCGGATCCGTGAGGGAGGAGTCGTCGACGGTGAGGGTGCCGGCGCCGAAGCCGGGGCTCGTCGCCCCGCCGGGGATCGGCGGCGTGCTGGCCGGGGACCGCTGCCGGGCACCAGTCTCGGCGAGGGCGGGGCCGTTCGTCCAGAACGTCCAGGCAGCCGTGGCGGTGCGGTGACAGATGCCGGTCTTCGCGTTCACGGTGCCGGGCCACGGGCCCTGCGGGCGGGGCCACGGGCCCTGCGGGCGGGGGATCGAAGGCATCGTCGCCTTTCTCTGAGAGGTCGCGGGGCGCGCGGTCAGCGGCCCCGCAGCGGGACGAACGTCGGATCGTGGAACGTCACCGTCCGCCCGCCGCGCCCCGTGATACCGAGCCGGACGCCGCCGCGGTCGATCGGCGGGCCGGACCCGCCGGTCAGGGCGGCGCGCAGCGGCGGGCCGCCCTCGACCTCGACGGTCAGCCGGTCCCCGCGCACCTCGATCGCGACGTCGCGGGCCCCGTCGCGCCCGTCCCGGCCGTCCAGCCGGGCGCGGCCGAGCGGCACCGGGGCGCGGTCGCCGACCTGCCTCCGCGCCACCACCGCGCCGTCGCCGACCACGACGTCGATCCGGCCCGGACGCCCGGCACCGGCGCCGTCCCGCACGGCGACGACCGCGCCGGAACGGGGGCTCAGCCCCGCGACCGACGCCGTCACCCGGTAGTCCCGCCACCGGCTCGTGTTCGGCCCGCCGTCGCCCGTGCCGCCGAGCACGCACGCGCCGTACCGGTCGCCGGTCACCCGCAGGTCGGCGCCGTCCCGCTCGCACGCCGCGCCGTCGCCGCGCCACGGCAGCACCGCGAGGGCGTGCGGCGGCGGCGCGGGCACCGCGGCGCGGATCGCCTCCAGCAGCCCCGCGGCGGAGGTGGTGCGGCGGACGCCGATCCGGTCGAGGCGGTACGGCGGCGCGTCCGCGCCGATCGCGTCCACGTGCCCGGACGGCACGCCCTCGCCGGTGAACGCCGCGCGGAACCCGGCGTCCCGCAGCAGGCCCGGCAGCGCCGCGGCGGCGCGGCGGTCGTTGCCCGCCGCCTCACCGAACGGGTACGAGAACGCGGCGGCCTCGCGGCCGAGCGTCCGGCGGAAGAAGTCCTGCGACCGGGCCAGGTCCGCGCGGACGCGCGCCCGCCACGCGCCGAGCGTCTCCGGGCTCCCGTCCGCGACGATCCGGTTCGGCAGCGGCGCGCCCACGTCGCCCGGGATCCGAACGCGGTCGTCCAGCGCGTGCGAATGCGACCCGAAGTCCCACCGCCCGGTGCCGGTGAGCGCCCGCACCTGCTTCGTCGACAGGTAGTACGACGGCGAGCCCGGCTCGACGACCCGTCCGGTCGTGAGGAACGCCGTCGCGGTGAACCCGTGCTTCTCGAGGACGGGGTCCGCGTTCGTCCAGTCGGTCACGCGCCCGTCGTCGAACGTGAGCAGCAGCGCGCGCGGGGGCAGCCGCACGGGGCGTCCCTCCAGCAGGTCGATGACGTCCCGCAGGCGCACGGTCTCGTACCCGGCGGCGTCCAGCGCGGCCATGTGCCTCCCGAACCGCTCCCGGGTGAGCGTGGTCCGCGCGCCGTCGCGGTCGTCCACCCCGTGGTAGGTCAGCGCGACGACCGACCCCGGGTGCGCGGGCAGCGCCGCGGCGGCCCGCGCGACCTCCGGGTCCAGCCGGACGGCCGCCGCCCCGGCCTGCCCCGGGTCGAACGGGCGGCTGATCGACACCCACGTCACCATCGCGAGCGCGAGCGAGCACAGGAACACGAACGCGGTGACGGCCCGGCACCCCCGCCCCCGCCCGGGCGGCTCCCGCTCCCACGGCGCGGGCTCCGCCGGGTGGCCGCCCACCGTCTCGTCCGCCGGGTCAGCCATCGCCGCCGCCCGCCGCGCCGTAGACCCGCAGCGGCCGCGGGACGGCCGGAACGACCGGCTCCGCGTCTCCGTCGCGCGTGCCCCACCTGCCGTCCCGGATCCGCGCGATCGCCCACAGCAACTGCGGGGAGAACGCGACGTAGAAGAACGTCCCGACGAACGCGTAGATCCACAGGCCGTCGTCGCGCAGCATCCGGTACAGCAGCGCGTACCCCATCGCGACCAGGTACAGGCCGAGGAAGTACACCATCGGGAACCGCCCGCCCGCGAGCGGCGCCAGCAGCCCGTACAGCACCACGAGCGGGCTGAGCATCCCCGCGATCGTCTGCACGGCGACCGACGGCAGCGCGCGCGTCCGGCTCCGCCAGATGTGCGCCAGCAGCAGCGGCCCCTCCCGGCTCCACGACTTCTTCCACCGCAACTGCTGCCGGAAGAACGTGCGGTACCGGTCGGGCGCGTCCGTCCACGCCTCCGCGCGCGCGTCGTACCGGGTCGTCCAGCCCGCCCCGATGACGCGGTTCGTCAGCGCCCGGTCGTCCCCGTACGTGCACGCGACGCCGAGGAAGCGCTGGTGCTCCCACGCGTCCAGCAGCGGCGCGATCGCCTCCCGCCGGTACGCCGCGAAGCAGCCGGAACAGCAGGTCACCGCGCCCAGCACCGACTCGGCGCTCTTGAGCAGCTGGAACGACACGTAGTACCGGGCCGCCTGCATCCGCGTCAGGACGTTGCGCTCCGCGTTGCGGACGTACGTCAGCCCGGAGACCGCGCCCACCTCCGGGTCCGCGAACCCCTGCACCAGCCGGCGCACCGACCCGGGCGCGGGCATCGAGTCGGAGTCGACGAACACCAGGATCTCCGCCGAGGTCGCGCGGATCCCGGCCGCCATCGCCGCCCGCTTGCCCCGGTTCTCGCCGAGGTCGACGCACCGCACCCGCCCGTCCGGGTACCGCGCGGCGGCCCTCGTCAGGTGCGTCCACGTGTCGTCGCTCGACCCGTCGTTCACCACGACGACCTCGAGCCGGTCCCCGGGGTACACGAGGCCGAGGCACGCGTGGATCGTCCGGGCGACGGCCTCGCCCTCGTTGTAGGCGGGCACCACGATCGCGACGGTCGGGGTGATCCCGGCGTCCCGCGGCGGCCGGTAGCACGCCGCGAGCACGAACCGGCTCAGCACGTAGCCGCTGACCAGCACCGTGTAGCCCGACAGCAGCAGGTCGCCGCGCAGGTAGGCGAGCTTCACGCCGACGTGCCACGCGATCAGCGCGCAGATCGCCGTGACCAGGGTGAGCGCGCCCAGCGCGGTGAGCCTCCCGGTCCGAGAACGGGCCGGGAGGCAGGGGCGGCGCCTCACAGCGCCACGCGCCGGGCCGCGCCGGGGAACCGGTACGTCGCGTCCAGGACGAGCTGGTCGGGCGGCAGGGCGCCCAGGTCCACGCCGGGCTGCGGGGTGTGCGCGATGACGAGGTCGGCGGCCCGCGGGGCGACCGACGCCAGCTTCGTCCCGCCCTCGGTCACCAGCTCCGGCACGCACGGATCGTGGTAGGCGACGTCCGCGCCCGCCGCGAGCAGCCCGTCGATGACCTCCAGGGCGGGCGACTCCCGCAGGTCCCGCACGCCCGGCTTGTACGCGACGCCCAGCACCAGGACGTCCGCGCCGGCCAGTCCCCGCCCGGCGTCCGACAGCACCTGCCGCGCCCGCTCCACGACCCGCCGGGGCCGCGCCGCGATCGCGTTCATCGCCGCCGCGACCACCGGCGGGTTCAGCCGGTCGCCCCGCAGCTGCCACAGCAGGTAGTGCGGGTCGCACGGGATGCAGTGCCCGCCCGCGCCCGGCCCCGGGAAGAACGGCATGTACCCGTACGGCTTCGTCGCCGCGGCCTCGACGACCTCCATGACGTCGAGGCCGAGGACGCCCGCCGCGTCCGCGAACTCGTTGACGAGCGCGATGTTCACCGCCCGGAACGTGTTCTCCAGCAGCTTCGTCATCTCCGCCGCGTCGGCCGACGACACCCGGTGGATCCGCTCGGCGTACCGTCCGAGCACCGCCGCCGCCCGTTCCCCGCACCGCGGCGTCACCCCGCCGACGACGCGCGGGACGTCCTCGTGGGCGTGCCGGTCGTTGCCGGGGTCGATCCGCTCGGGGCTGAACGCGACGAACACGTCCGTCCCGGCCCGCAGCCCCCGCGCGGCGAGCGGCGCCGCGAGCATGTCCCGCGTCGTCCCCGCGTACGTCGTCGAGGTCAGGACGATCGTCTGCCCGGGGCGCGCGTGCGCGACGACCGCCGTGCACGCCGCGCGGAGCGCCCCGAGGTCCGGCACGAGGTGCCGGTTCACCGGCGTCGGCACGCAGACGAGCACCGCGTCCGCGGCGGCCGCCGCGGCCGGTTCGGCCGTCACGGCCAGCGCGTCCCCCGCCGCGCGCAGCCGTTCGCGGTCGGTCCTCAGCAGGTCGACGCGTCCGCCGCGGATGTCCTCCAGGCGTCCGGTGTCCACGTCGATCCCGAGGACCCGCAGGCCCCGGGCGTGGAACGCGAGCGCGGTCGGCAGGCCGACATAGCCGAGCCCGATGACGGCGACATCGTAGGCCGGGGCCTCGGTGGGCAGGGCGGCAGAGGGCATGTACGTGAGATCTCCCCGTGTGGTGCTCCGCGAGCACGGCAGGCCAAAGGCAAAGGCGTAGTAAATGCTCTTTGGATGCCGTTTGGCGGGGCACCGCACCGCGACGTATATCGCCTACGTCAGTTGCGGGATGACGTGGCGCACGTCACTCACGATCATGCCTTTTGAGCTGTGCCGCGACGCCGGGACCCGCCCGGATTCCGGGCGGGTCCCGGCGTCGCGGCCCGAGCGGTCAGAGCTCGGCGCCGTCGTCCTCGCCGGCGCCGGACGACTCGGCGGTCGATACGGACGCCGTGGCCCGCTCCGTCTCCGCGTCCGCGGAGCGCGCCGTGGGCCACGCGTCGAGCTGGGTGCGACGAGGGTTCGCCAGAGGGCTGTCCATTTGTGCTTCTGTCCTCCCGTAGACGCTTCTCGGTGGCTCGGCCTACCGAAATAAGGAGATCTTCTCCGATGACCCACCCGGTTCGGCAAAATGGTCTAGACCTCGATCCGGTGGCGGATCATCCGCCTCCGTGGTAACGCGCCCATTCCATGATCGATTCCGTACCGGGAAAACCGCTGGCCGCCCCGGCTCCGCCCTGGCACTCTCGCCCCATGGACGTCCCCGAGCTGATCGCGCTCCAGCGGTCCGGCGCCCGCCTGAAGTTCCTCTTCTTCTGGCGGGAGCACGGCCCCACCGGGTGCCTGAGCCAGTGGCACGCGTCCCCGTTCACCGTGGACGGCGTCCGGTACGCGACGGCCGAGCACTACATGATGGCCGAGAAGGCGCGCATGTTCGGGGACGAACGCGCCGTGGCGGCGATCGCGGCCGCGCCCCACCCCGGCCGCGCGAAGGACATCGGCCGCCGCGTCAGCGGCTTCGACGAGGACGCGTGGCGCGAACACCGACTGGACGTCGTCGTCCGCGGCAACCTGGCGAAGTTCACCCAGCATCCCGACCTGCGCGCCTACCTCGTGGGCACCCGCAGGCGGATCCTCGCCGAGGCGAGCCCCCTCGACCGTGTCTGGGGCATCGGCCTGACCGCCGACGACCCCCGCGCCGAACGCCCCGACGCCTGGCGCGGCGGGAACCTCCTCGGCCAGGCCCTCATGACCGTCCGCGACTCCCTGATCTGACGACGGGAACATACCCCTGGGGGTATACGTTGGAAGGGGCGAGAGGAAGGGGAGCCCGATGGAGATGGACGCGACGGTCCTGGCGGACGCCCTCACCCGGCTCAAGCGGGCGCACGGCCAGCTCGGCGGCGTGATCGGCATGGTGGAGAACGGGGAGGACTGCGAGAAGGTCCTGATCCAGCTCGCCGCCGTGTCCAAGGCGCTCGACCGCGCCGGATTCAAGATCATCGCGACCGGCCTGGAGCAGTGCCAGGTCGCCCGCGAGCGCGGCGAGAAGCCGCCGATCACCCCGGAGCGGCTGGAGAAGCTCTTCCTGTCCCTGTCCTGACGAACAGCCCGCCCGTGCCCGGGCGGGCCCGTTACGGCGCGTACCTGAGGGTAGTGTCGTTCGCGTATACCCCCCGGGGTATCTGAAGGGAGCAACGATGATCCGCACCGAGGTGGTGGAGACCTCCTCCCTCGGCGACCGCAGCTACCTCGCCCACGACGGCCGGGTGGCCCTCGTCGTCGACCCGCAGCGCGACATCGACCGCGTCCTGGCGCTCGCCGGACGGCTCGGCGTCCGCATCACGCACGTCGCCGAGACCCACGTCCACAACGACTACGTCTCCGGCGGGCTCGCCCTCGCGAGGCTGACCGGCGCCGCCTACCTGGTCGCCGCCGCCGACGACGTCGCGTTCGACCGCACCCCGGTCGCCGACGGCGACGAGATCACCGTCTCCCCGGGCATGCGCGTCACCGCCGTCGCCACGCCCGGCCACACGTACCACCACCTGTCCTACGTGCTGTCCGGACCGGACGGCCCCGAAGGCGTGTTCACCGGCGGCTCCCTGCTGTTCGGCACCACCGGCCGCACCGACCTCCTCGGCGAGCGGCACGCGCACGACCTCGCGCACCGCCAGCACGCCTCCGCCCGCCGCCTCGCCGACCTCCTCCCGGACGGCGCGCACGTCTGGCCCACGCACGGCTTCGGCAGCTTCTGCTCCGCCGCCCAGTCGGACGCGCCCGCGTCCACCATCGGCCGGGAGCGGAGCACGAACCCGGCCCTGCGCCTCGAAGCGGACGACTTCGTCACCGAGACCCTCGCCGGGCTCGACGCGTACCCCGCCTACTACGCCCACATGGGCGCGCGGAACACCGCCGGCCCCGACCCGATCGACCTCACCCCCGCCGCGGCCGTCGACCCCGCCGAACTGCGCGCCCGCATCGACGCGGGCGAATGGGTGGTCGACCTCCGGTCTCGCCGCGCGTTCGCGCACCGGCACCTCGCCGGCACCCTCAGCTTCGGACTGGACGGCCCCATGGCGACCTGGCTCGGCTGGCTGCTCCCGTGGGGCGCGCCCGTCACCCTGCTCGGCGACGGTCCCGAGCAGATCGCCGAGGCCCAGCGGGAACTCGCGCGCATCGGCATCGACCGTCCGTCCGGCGCCGCCGCAGGCGACCCCCTGGACTGGGCGGGCGGCGACCCCGCCCGCACGACCGGCACCCCTGTCGCCACGTTCGCCGACCTCGCCGCGGCCCGCGCGGGCCGCACGCCCCGCGGCCTGCCCGCACCGGACGCCGTCCTGGACGTCCGGCTGACCGGCGAGTGGCGGGAGAGCCACATCGACGGCGCCGTGCACGTGCCGCTGCCCGAGCTGCCCGCGCGGCTGGCCGACGTCCCGCCCGGGACCGTCTGGGTGCACTGCGGCTCCGGCTACCGCGCCGCGGCCGCCGCCGCGCTCCTCGAACGCGCCGGCCGCACGGTCGTCCACATCGACGACGCCTACGCCCACGCCTCCGACCTCGCCGCCTGACGAATCCGCCCGAACGAGAGGGAACCCATGACCCGCGCCCTGGACGCCGCCGCGCTGCGGCACCTGCTCGACTCCCCGGACGCCCCGCGCGTCGTCGACGTCCGCACCCCGGCCGAGTTCGCGAGCCTGCGCCTGCCGGGCTCGCTGAACGTCCCGCTCGACGTGCTCCGCGCGCACGCCGCCGAGCTGCGCGAGCACCTCGACGGCCGGACCGTCCTCGTCTGCCGTTCCGGCCCCCGCGCCGAGCAGGCCGCCGCGGCCCTCGCCGTCGACGGCGTGCGCGTCCTTTCCGGTGGCCTCACCGCCTGGCAGGCGGACGGCGCCCCCGTCGAGGCCGGACGACCCCGCTGGGACCTCGAACGCCAGGTGCGCCTGGTCGCCGGCTCGATCGTCCTGACCTCGATCCTGGCCAGCACCGTCGCGCCCCGCGCCAAGTGGGTCGCCGGGGCCGTCGGGGGCGGCTTGACGTTCGCCGCGCTGTCCGGCACCTGCGCGATGGGGACGGCCCTGTCGAAGCTCCCCTGCAACCGCGGCCCCCGCACCGGCATCGAGGACGTCCGGGCCGCGCTGCGCCGATGACCGCCCTCGCGCTCGGCGCGGCCATCGGCGTCCTGCTGGGCCTGCTGGGCGGCGGCGGCTCGATCCTCGCGGTGCCCGCCCTGGTCTACGGCGCGGGCCTGTCCCTGTCCGCCGCGATCCCCGCGTCGCTGCTCGTCGTCGGGATCTCCTCCGCGACCGCCGCGCTCCCGCGCGTCCGCGCCGGCGACGTCCGCTGGCGCATCGCGGCGGGCGTCGGCGGCGCGGGCGCCGCGGCGGCCGTCGGCGGCGCCGCCC
This sequence comes from Actinomadura sediminis, assembly GCF_042675525.1. Taxonomy (NCBI): domain Bacteria; kingdom Bacillati; phylum Actinomycetota; class Actinomycetes; order Streptosporangiales; family Thermomonosporaceae; genus Actinomadura; species Actinomadura sediminis. Next base: position 14,714 of record NZ_JBHTJA010000020.1, on the reverse strand, counting down.
TCGGCCGCCTCCTGCCCGACCAGGCGATCATGCTCGGCTTCGCCGCGCTGATGGTCGCCGCGGGGGCGCGCATGCGCGCGGGCGACGTCCCGGCGGGCGGGGCCTGCGCCCTCCCCGGCGGCGGCGTCGACTGGCGGACGTGCCTGCCGAAGTCCCTCGCCGCCGGGACGGTCGTCGGCGTCCTCACCGGCCTGTTCGGGGTCGGCGGCGGCTTCGTCGTCGTCCCGGCCCTCGTCCTCGGCCTGGGCCTGCCGATGGCGGCGGCCGTCGGCACCTCCCTGGTGATCGTGGCGGTCAACGCCGCCGCCGGGTTCGCCGTCCACGCGGGCGACGCCGCCCTCGACGTCGGCGTCGTCGGCGGCTTCACCGCCGCCGCGGTCGCCGGCTCGCTGGCCGCCGCCCGCCTCGCCCGCCGCGTCGACGCCGCCCGGCTCCGCCGGTGGTTCGCGCTCTTCGTCTTCGCGGTGGCCGCCTTCGTGACCGTCCAGACGATCCTGTTCCCGGCCGCGCTCGCGTCCTGAATCGGGCGCGAGGGGCGGCGGGCGGCCGCGCCACGAGATCCTCGGGCGCGGCACGGTCGCGGCCGGGCACCGAGGTCGTCCTCCCGCCGGTGCGGCGCGACGGCGGGAGGACGACCTCCGGCTACACGCGCGAGGCCAGGAACAGGCGGGCGGCGGAGGTGCCGAGGCCGGACGGGCGCAGGTCGCGCGCGTGGACCTTGCGCTCGTCGTAGCGGTCGGTCTCGCGGTGCCACTTGAGGATGCCGGCCATCCAGTCGCGGATCTCCTCGACGTACGCGGCGAGGGCCGTGCGGGCGCGGTCGTCGAGGGCGAGGTCGTCGCACAGGGCGGGGAGGTCGTTCGCGGCGAGGTGCTCGAACTGGCGGCGGCGGGACGTGATGAGGTCGTTCACGATCGGGAGGGCGTCGTCGCGGCCGCAGTCGAAGAAGTGCTGGACGGCGAGGAGGCCGTTGTTCAGCTCGCCCTCGTACTCGATCTCCTTCTGGTACGAGAAGACGTCGTTCATGAGGCACGCGACGTCCATCGCGGAGACGTCGATCTCGCGGAGGGTGCGGGTGCGGAAGACCTCGGCGGGGATCTCGGCGGAGTGCTCGATGCGGGACAGGGCCATCGTCATCTCGGAGCCGAACGTGTGGCGGCGCATCTCGACGTAGTCGACGGGGTCGGGGACGCGGCCCTGCAGGTGGTTGTTCAGCTCCCAGACCCAGCTCTCCACCATGTGCTCGACGGCGGCGCGGAACTCGCGGCGGCCGCGGTCGTCCATGGGGGCGGCGGTGCGGCGCCACAGGTCGGCGAGGCCCTTCTCGAAGGCGTTCTCCGGGGGCGGCGTCTCGCCGAGGTCGAGGGGGAGGAAGGCGGGGACGCGCGCGTTGAACAGCTTCGCGCCCGCCAGGTCGCGGTCGCGGTTGTAGACGGCGGGGGAGTAGTCGTCGCCGTAGGTGCCGACGGCGAGCCACTGGACGGCGAGGTCGAGGGCCTCGGGGGTCGCGTCGGGGGCGAGGGACGCGCCGCAGATCTCGAGGGCGCAGCCCCGCAGCTTCTCGGGCGTCCAGACGGGGACGGGGAGGCGGGGGTGGGGCGAGAACATGCCCATCTCGGCCGCCCACGCGATGCAGTTGCGGCCCGCGCGTTCGCGGTGCGGGTTCACGCGGGCGGGGTAGGGGATGTCGAAGTCGGGCAGCGGCGTCGGGCCCACCTTCTGGTGCGGGACGTGCGGGACGCTGAGCCGCGCCGACTTGATGATCGCGGGCAGCCGGGCGGCCGACATGCCGATCGACCCCTTGGCGTTCATGTACCGGCTGGACGACATGTGCCAGTCGTGCCCGCCGGACTGCCAGTCCTGGAGGCCCTTGACGTACGCGGCGATCGCGGCGCGCTCGGACGGGTCGAGCGCGGCGTCCTCGAAGAGCTGCGGGAGTTCGGTGAGGGCGGTGTTCTCGAACTGGCGGAGCCGGGAGGTGAGCAGGTCGTTGACGGTGTCGGCGGCGGCCTGCGGGGAGACGCCCAGGAAGCGCTCCATCACCAGGACGCAGTTGTTGATCTCACCTTCGCGTTCGGTCTCGCGCTGGTAGGAGAAGATGTCGTTGCGCAGGTGGACGCCGTCGGAGAACGTGTCCTTCAGGACGCGCAGCGGCCGGGTGGCGACGACCCGTTCGGGGATCTCGACGCCGGCGGCGTGCTCGACGAGGTCCGCCGACCAGGGCGCCCCGCCGACCTTGCGGCGCATCTCGATGTACTCGACGGGGTTCGGGACGCGGCCGTCGCTGATGTTGCGCAGCTCCCACAGCGATTCGCGGAGCAGGTTGTCGGTGCTGACGGCGAACCGTTCGCGCCACGCGGCGGACTTGGACGGGACGGTCCGGGCCCACAGGTCGGCGAGGCCGCGTTCGACCGCGTTGGTCGCCTCCGGGGGGTCCAGGGACATGAACAAGGGGAGCCGGTCGAGGTACGCGCGCGCGCCCGTGTGGTCTTGCGGCTTCTTGAAGACTTCGAGGAAGTGGTCGTCGAAGTAGAACACCCAGACGTACCAGTCGGTGATGAGGTCGAGTTCGGGGCCGTCGCAGTCCGGGTGGGTGTAGGCGCACAGCAGCGGATAGTCGTGCGCGTCGAGCTCGGCCTCGTCCCAGATGTCGGGGGTGCCGGGGTCCCGGGTCTCGTCCAGCATCCCCATGTCGCGGGCCCAGATCCTGCTGTGCGCGCGTGTGCTCTCCAGGTGCGGGTTCAGGCGCGCCGGGTACGGGACGTAGAAGTCGGGCAGCTCGAACGGTTGCATCGACCGGCCTTTCCATCGGAGACGGTCCGCAACTTACAGCAGGCATGGGGTTACCCAGGGTGAGAATTTGCTTGCCGTGACTCGGCGGCGAATCCGGGTAGGGGGCGTCACATGGACAGTGAACCGGTGCACGCGGACGTCGCCCTGACCGTGAACGGGACCGAGCATCGGCTCCGGGTCGACACGCGGTCGTCGCTGCTGGACGTGCTGAGGGAGAGGCTGGGGCTCACGGGCTCCAAGAAGGGCTGCGACCACGGGCAGTGCGGGGCCTGCACGGTGCTGCTGGACGGGCGCCGCGCGAACGCGTGCCTCGCGCTGGCGGTCGCGCACGACGGCGCGGACATCGTCACCGTCGAGGGCCTCGCGGACGGCGGGCGGCTGAGCCCGCTGCAGGAGGCGTTCGTCGAGAACGACGCGTTCCAGTGCGGGTACTGCACGCCGGGGCAGCTGTGCTCGGCGACGGCGATGCTGGAGGAGGCGCGGCAGGGGTGGCCGAGCGCCGTCACGGCGGACGTCTCGCACGACCCGTTCCTGGACGACGAGGAGATCCGCGAGCGGATGAGCGGGAACCTGTGCCGGTGCGGCGCGTACGTCGGGATCGTCGCGGCGGTGCGCGACGTGGCGGGGGAGAGGAACCGGGCGGCGCGGGATCCGGGCGCGGTGGCGGAACGGATCGGGTCGGCACGGGCCGGGTCTGCACGGGCCGGGTCGGCACGGAGCGGGGAGGCGTCCAGGTCATGAGGCCGTTCGTGTACGAGCGCCCCGCGAGCGCGGCGGACGCCCTGGAGCTGCATCGGGACGGTGCCCTGTACCTGGGCGGCGGGACCAACCTCGTGGACCTGATGCGTCTCGGCGTGGAGGAACCGAGCCGCCTGGTGGACGTCTCGCGGCTGCCGCACGACCGGATCGAGGTGACGGCGGACGGAACGCTGATCATCGGCGCCGCGGTCGGCAACAGCGACCTCGCGGCGGACCGTACCGTCCGCGAGACCCACCCGATGCTGGCGCAGGCCGTCCTGGCGGGCGCGTCCGGTCAGATCCGCAACCGCGCCACGGTGGGCGGCAACCTGCTGCAGCGGACGCGCTGCTCGTACTTCCAGGACACGTCCAAGCCGTGCAACAAGCGCGACCCGGGTTCGGGGTGCCCGGCCAGGGACGGCGAGCACCACAACCTCGCGATCCTGGGGCACTCCCCGGCGTGCGTGGCGACGCACCCGTCCGACATGGCCGTGGCCCTGGCGGCGATGGACGCGTCCGTCCGCGTGCGGGGCCGTGACGGGGAGCGCACCGTCCCGTTCGGCGAGTTCCACCGGCTGCCCGGCAACGAGCCGCAGCGCGACACGAACCTGCGGGACGGCGACCTCGTCACGGCCGTCGAGGTCCCGCCGCTGCCGATGCCGTCGCGCTACCGGAAGGTGCGGGAGCGGGCCTCGTTCGCGTTCGCGCTGGTGTCGGTCGCCGCGGCGGTCCGCACGGTGGGCGAGACGGTCCCGGACGGCGCGGGCGGCGTGGTGCTCGACGTCCGGCTCGCGCTCGGCGGCGTCGCGCACAAGCCGTGGCGGTGCCGCCGCGCCGAGGACGTCCTGCGCGGCGCGCCCGCGACGGAGGAGACGTTCCTGCGGGCGGCGGAGGCCGAGCTGGAGGCGGCGGAGCCGCTGCGCGACAACGGCTACAAGGTGCCGCTGGCCCGCAACCTGATCGTCCGGACGCTGATCGACCTGCGGGAGGGCTCATGACCGGCCGGGTGGAGAGCCGGGAGAAGGTCACCGGCGCGGCGCGCTACGCGTACGAGTACCCGGTGGAGGGCGCCGTGTACGCGGCGGCCGTCCAGGCGGCGGTCGGCAAGGGCGAGATCCGCTGGGTGGACCACGAGAGCGCCCGCGCGATGCCGGGCGTCCTGGAGGTCCTGTCCTGCGAGAACGCGCCGCGGCTGGCGGACGCGTCCAACCGCGAGCTGGCGGTGTTCCAGTCCCGGACGGTCGCGTTCCGCGGGCAGTTCGTGGCCGCGGTCGTCGCCGAGACGCTGGAGACGGCGGTCGAGGCGGCGCGGCGCCTCCACGTCGAGTACGCCGAGGAGGAACCGGACGTCCGCCTCCGCGAGAACCATCCGGGCCTGTACCGGCCGGACGAGGCCAACGGGGGCTTCCCGTCCGACACCTCGCAGGGCGACCCGGACGGCGCGTTCTCCTCGTCCGTCGTGCGCATGGAGGCCACCTACTCGACTCCCGCCGAGCACAACAACGCGATGGAGCCGCACACGACGGTCGCCTACTGGGACAAGGACGGCAGTCTCGTCCTCTACGACTCGAACCAGGGCGCGTCCGCCGTGCAGTCGACGCTGGCGGGGCTCTTCGGGCTCGACCCCGAGCGGGTACGGGTCATCTCGCCGCACGTCGGCGGCGGGTTCGGGTCGAAGGGGACGCCGCGGCCGAACGCGGTCCTCGCCGCGATGGCCGCGCGGGCCGCCGGACGCCCGGTGAAGTTCGCCGTCCCGCGCCAGCAGATGTTCGCCACGACCGGCTACCGCACCCCGACCGTCCAGCGGGTCCGGCTGGGCGCCGACGCGGAGGGACGCCTCGACGCGATCGCGCACGAGGTGTTCGTGCAGACCTCGACGGTGCGGGAGTTCGTGGAGCAGGCCGCGACGCCGGCCCGCACGCTGTACCGCGCGGAGAACCTCCGCACGTCCCACCGGGTCGTCGCGCTGGACGTCCCGACGCCGTCGTGGATGCGGGCGCCCGGCGAGACGCCCGGCATGTACGCGCTGGAGTCGGCGATGGACGAGCTCGCCGTCGCGACCGGCGTCGACCCGATCGAGCTGCGGATCCGCAACGACACCGCCGTCGAGCCGGAGAGCGGCCTGCCGTTCAGCTCCCGGAACCTGGTCGCGTGCCTGCGGGAGGGCGCCGAGCGGTTCGGCTGGGACCGCCGCGACCCCGCGCCGGGCGTCCGCCGGGTGGGCCGCAAGCTGCTCGGCACCGGCGTCGCCGCCACCACCTACCCCGCCTACCAGAGCCCCGGGAAGGCGATCGCGCGCGCCGAGGCCGACGGGACGTTCACCGTGCGGATCGCCGCGGCCGACATCGGCACCGGCGCCCGCACCGCGCTCGGGATGATCGCCGCGGAGACGCTCAAGGCCGACCTCGACGCCGTCCGGGTCGAGATCGGCGACAGCGCGCACCCCGCCGCGTCCGTCGCGGGCGGCTCGTCCGGCACCGCGAGCTGGGGGACGGCCGTCGTGCTCGCCTGCGAGGCGCTGCGCGGGCGGCTGAACGGCGAGGTCCCGCCCGAGGGCGTCGAGGCGTCCGCCGACTCCCGGGACGCGCTGAAGGCCCGCGACGACTACGCCCGGCACGCGTTCGGCGCGCAGTTCGCGGAGGTGGAGGTGGACGTCGACACCGGCGAGGTCCGGGTGCCGCGCATGCTCGGCGTGTTCGCGGCCGGGCGGATCATCAACCCGACGACCGCGCGCTCCCAGTTCATCGGCGGGATGACGATGGGGATCGGCATGGCGCTGATGGAGGAGAGCGTCATGGACCAGGAGTTCGGCGACTACCTGAACCGCGACCTCGCGCAGTACCACGTGCCGTCCTGCGCGGACGTCCGCAACGTCGAAGCGGCGTGGATCGAGGAGATCGACCCGCACCTCAACCCGATGGGCTCCAAGGGCATCGGCGAGATCGGCATCGTGGGCGCCGCGGCGGCGATCGCGAACGCCGTCCATCACGCCACCGGCGTCCGTGTCCGGGACCTGCCGATCACTCCGGCGCGTCTGCTTCCGCAACTTTGATCACCCGACCGGCCGAACGTCCCATCTTTTCCGCTCAGGTGAAGGCGCGGAGCCGGGCGAGGTGAGAACCTGGGACGTGCGGGGCCGCTCCGGCGGCATCACCATGGTGCGGGCGCCCCGCCCGAAGGGCGAGGAGCAGATGACGGTCTGGCGGATCACCGGCGGGGAGTCCGAATCGGGTGTGCCGCGTCCGGAGCGGGGATCGCCCCGCTACGACCTCGTCGAGCTCGACTCGCCGCTGCTGCACATCGCGGGCGGCACCGGTTCCCCGTGGCTGCGGCTGACCGGCGAGATCGACGTGTCGAACGTCCCCGCCCTCACCCGGGCGCTGCACGGCGCGCAGGCCCGCGCGGGCGGCGACGTCCACGTGGACCTCGCGGGCGTCGGCTTCGTGGACGTCTCGGGCCTGCGCGCGTTCGCCCGCGCCGCCCGCGACCTGAACGGACTCGGCCACATGCTCGTCCTGCACTCGGTGTCCGCCCACATCGACCGCCTCGTCCGCCTCATCGGCTGGGACGCGGTCCCGGGCCTGCAGGTGCACTGCCGGCCCCGCGGCTGAGCCCGCGGCCCGCCCGTCCGCAGGAGGGGCCCGCCGCTACGCGGCGCGGGCCTCGGCCGGTGCGGTTCCGCGGCGCCGGAACCAGTGCCGGTGGGTGCGGACGAACGTGACCACGAAGAGGGTCTGGATGCCGCCCTCGATGAGGATCAGCAACGCCGAGTCCAGGGCCCGCAGCGCGGACCCGCCGGTGAGGCCGTCGGCGACGCCCTCGATCGCGCGGACGAGCGTGGTGACCACGATGGGGCCGCCGAACAGCGCGAACGCGGTGAGGGTGACGGCGGCGCCGGTCACCAGGAAGACCGAGTAGACGCGGGTCGCCAGGCGTTCGCGCGGCGGCAGCCCGGTCGTCGGGTCCGGGGCGCCGGCCGGGCGGCGGCGCACCGCGGCGGTGACCCTCCCGAACAGGTACTTGGCGTACGCCAGGCCGTCGTCGAAGAGGTTGCGGGTGCGCAGCAGCTCGCGCAGCACGAAGTAGAGGTCCGTGCGCATGTAGACCTGGAGCTGGAACGGGATCGTCATCAGCACGGTGACGATCAGCGCCTGCAGGACGGCCCGTGCCGTCCCCGGCAGCCCGGCGTGGGCGACCAGCAGGATCAGCGTCGCCATGAGGAACACGTCCCAGGCGAGCCCGGCGAGGTAGACGCGGTACCGCGACCGGCGCGGCACCCCCCACACCCCGGTGACGTCGGTCTGCACGACCAGGTTGTGCAGGCGGGTGCCGAAGCCGATGCGTCCCGGCGCGCCCAGCGAGCGCGCCGCCATCAGGTGCATCAGCTCGTGCACGCTGATCGACATCGACATCATCACCGTGTTGACCAGGACGGTGAGACCGACGTAGTCGCCCCAGAAGAAGTCGGAGTAGCCGGGCAGCAGGGCGGGCCGCAGGGCGAGGGTGACCAGCGCCGCGGCGACCGCGGTCAGCCAGAGGAGCTTCGCCGGGAGGCCGAACAGCCACGCCACGTTCCGCTCGGTGAGCCGGGCGAAGTGGCTGCGCGGGGCCTTCTCGGCCGGGTCCGGGACCGCCTCCCCGTCGACGGACCGCACGAACCCCAGGTCGGTGAGGGCGTCCACGAGTTCGGCCACGTCGACCTCGGCGCCGTGCTCGGCGGCGATGCGTTCCTCGGCCGCGGCGACCGTCAGGCCGCCGCGCAGCAGCGCGATCGCCTCCCCGTACACGGCGGGGAGCTCCACGAACTCCCCGATCCGCAGCCGCCCGACGACGACCGTGTCCGGGTCGTCGTCGTCCGGGCGGACGATCAGCCGATGGAACTCGACGGTGGTCCCGGCGGCGGTCACGGCGTCCCGCAGGCGGGGCAGTCGTCGTCGTGCGGGATGTCGATGAAGTACGAGTGGTCCCACATCGCGTAGTTCCAGTGGAAGACGCGCCCGCGCGCCTGGGCGGGCAGGCCCGCGAGGTGGTACAGCACCTCCAGCGCGCACAGGTGCCCGCTGACGTTGGCGCTGGCCGCGATCACCGCGTTCGGGCGTTCCTCGGTGAGGGACCGGCCGTGCGCCTTGAACTCGCGCTGGTCCTCCTTGCGGCGCAGGCAGGCCCAGCAGCCCGTCTCGCCCGGCACCAGCCCGCCCACCACGGCCATCGGCCCCGTGTAGAAGCTGACGAACCAGGGGGTGCGGGTCCGCAGCGCCGCGTCGTTCGTCCAGAACATGATGTCGGGGTGCGGCTCGTCGGCGCACAGGACGAACAGGTCGCAGTCCTCCATCATCGCGGCGATCCCGTCGGGCCCGTCCGCCTTGACGGTCTCGCCGGTCACCTTCACCAGGCCGTTCATCGCGCGGAGCCGGTCCACCGCGCGGTCGACCTTGGGCAGGCCGATGTCGTCCTCGGTGTAGAGAAGCTGCCGGGTGAGGTTGGACTCGTCCACCACGTCGAAGTCGGCGACGTGCAGCGCCCCGATGCCCCCGGCCACCAGCCCGGCCGCCACCGCCGAACCGGTGCCGCCGAGGCCGAGCAGGCCGACCCGCGCGTCCTTGATCTTCGACTGGATCTCGTACGGCGAACTGCGCGGCGCGGTGTCGATCCACGCGAAGAAGTTGCGGGCGGGCTCGTACCTGGCCGCCTCGCGTTCGTCCAGGTTGCCGGGCAGGGGAGCACCGGCGTCCTCGACGAAGCCGCCCGCGATCAGGTCGTCGATCACCGCGCGGGCGCTTTCCCCGTCGACGTCCGGGTGCGTCTCGGCGAATGCCGCGCACACCTGGTCGACGGTGCGGGTGCCGTCCATGAGGGTGATGAGGCGGGCGATCCCGCCGTCCTCGCCGTCCTGGATCTCGGCCGCGACGCCCTGCTGCATCAGGCCGATCAGGATGCGGTCGCCGGGCAGGGCCAGGGGCTGGTGGACGCGCTTGACGCGAGGGAGCCGCATACGAGCCTTCCGATCGTCGGCAGGGAGCGGCCGGCCAGGTCGGGACCTGGCCGGCCGGTCGTTCGGGGAGGATCAGCCGCCTTCGCGGAGACCGGTCGTCTCGACCTTCTCCAGCCGCTTGATCTCCAGCTTGATCTTCTTGGGCTGCTGGGCCTGCTTGGCCTGCGGCGCCTGTCTCGCCTGCTGCACCTGCTGCATGGGGCCTCCCGGCGGATCGCGGTACAACGCGCCCGGTCGCGCGCTGTTGCTTGATCGTAAGTTCATGATCAATCCATGGGAATGACAGTTTCTGCCAATGCGGTGTTGATCATCTCGTCGGTTTCGGCGTCTTGCCCCCGGGCGTTCAGGTCCGGACATAAACGAGGTCGAAGTCCTTCCGCCAGGTCGTTCCCTCGTCCTCGGACGCCTCCCAGCGGCCGGTGATCCGGTCCTTCTCGACGTCGGCGATCCACCGCTGGTGGAAGTCCGGGTCCTCGCGGAGCATCGTCCACCGCCCGCCCTCGTAGGTCGAACTCTGTTGCCGTCGTGCCCCGGCGGTCCGGTAACTTGACCGGCATGTACGCCGCCATGGCGATGACGAGGCTGCGCCGCGCCTAGCGGCGGACTCCTCGCATCCCCGGATCGCTCCGCCGCTCCAGCGTGTCCCCGCCGGGCGGCCTCCTCGCGCTGCCCGGCTTCCCCTGAGCCGCGGAGATCCCTTGCGCACGCAGCGTCCCGGCCGGCACGAGCTCGGCCAGAACTTCCTCACCGACCCGAAGGTCGTCGCCGCCTTCGTGGACCTGGTGGCCGCCACGGACGGCCCCGTCATCGAGATCGGCGCCGGCGACGGCGCCCTCACCCTGCCGCTGCAACGGCTGGGCAGGCCCATCACCGCCATCGAGATCGACCATCGCCGCGCCGCCCGGCTGGCCCGCCGCGCGGGCCCGTCGACCGAGGTCGTCCGCGCGGACTTCCTGCGGTTCCGGGCGCCGGCCGCGCCGCACGTCCTCGCCGGGAACCTGCCGTTCCACCTGACCACGGCGATGCTCCGCCGCATCCTGCGCGCGCCCGGCTGGACCGACGCCGTCCTGCTCGTCCAGTGGGAGGTGGCCCGCCGCCGCGCCGGGGTGGGCGGCGCGACGATGATGACCGCGCAGTGGTGGCCGTGGTACGAGTTCGGGCTCGCCGAACGCGTGCCCGCCGCGGCGTTCCGGCCGCGTCCCGGAGTCGACGGCGGCCTGCTGACGATCGCGCGCCGCGCGCGTCCCCTCGTGGACGCCGCCGACCGGGCCCGCTACCAGCGGCTCGTCGAGCGGGTCTTCACCGGCCGGGGCCGCGGCCTCGCCGAGATCCTCCCGAACGCCGTGCCGGACGTCCCCCGCCGCCGCGTCCGGGGATGGCTGCGGCACCACGGCGTCGCCCCCACGGCCCTGCCGAAGGCCTTGACCGCAGAGCAGTGGGCCGACCTGCACCGCCTCCGGGACGGCGCCGGAACGGGCTAGGGGACGCCCACGGTGAAGGACCCGCGCCGGACTCATCGCTCCCGCGAGCGGAACCTTCCACGGGTCAAAGGGCGCGGGTCAAAGGGCGCGGGTCAAAGGGCGCGGGTCAAAGGACGAACGTGGCGCCGGGCGCCGCGTGCTCGACGGGGCCGTCGAACCGGCCGGCCGCGCGGGCGACCGCGTCGTCCGGGGCGAGGAACGGCCCGACGTGCGTGACGATCAGCCGCCCGGCCCCGGCGGCGCTCTCCGCGGCCTGTTCGGGGGTGTGGTGCGCCGGGCTCGGGTCGGGCCCGTCGGCCTCGCACAGCAGCGCGTCCGCGCCCGGGACCAGGGCGGCCAGCCCGTCGCAGGGCGCGCAGTCGCCCGAGTAGACCAGGGACCGGCCGCCCGCCTCGATCCGCACGGCGAAGGCGGGCATGCCGTGCTCGACCGCCCGCGACGTCAGCTCCAGGCCGCCCACCGCCGCCCGGTGCCCGTCGTGGAGCTCGTGGACGGCGAACGCCGACTCGACCGGGCTGCGCCGCGACGTGTTCGTCAGGAAGTGCGCCAGCCGGTCGGCGATCCCCGGCGGCCCGAACAGCGGGATCGGCGCGTCCAGCTCGATGTCGGCGTAGAGCAGGCCGTAGTAGGCGGTCAGCAGGTCGGCGGCGTGGTCGGCGTGCAGGTGCGAGATCCAGATGCCGTCGAGTTCGTCCAGCCGCACGTGCCGCTGGAGCTCCCCGAGCGTGCCGCTGCCCGCGTCCGTCCACAGGCGGGTTCCTCCGGCCGACACCAGGTATCCCGAACACGGATCGCCCGGCCGCGGGTGGGGGGTGGCCGAACCGAGCACGGTCAGGCGGAGATCGACGCTCATCCGGAGAGCCTGCCACGCCGCCCCCGGCCGATGACACGCCGCCCCGGCGGTGGCGAGCCGGGCCCGCCGCCGCCGCCCCTACCGCGCCTCCTCGGCCGGGAACGTGACGGGCAGTTCGACGAGCGCGCGGTGGATCGGGCCGGGACGCCACCGCAGCTCGTCCGCCGGGACGGCCAGTTCGAGGTCGGGCAGCCGGTCGAGGAGCCGCTCGATCGCGAGGGACGCGATCAGCCGCGCCTGGCCCTTCGCGGGGCAGCCGTGCGGGCCCGCCGCGAACGCGAGGTGGGCGCGGTTCCCGGCCTGCCGCGCGGACGCCCGGGACGGGTCGGTGGTCGCGGCCGCGTAACTGATCACGACCGGCAGGTGCGCGGGCAGCCAGTGGCCGCGGAAGTTCAGGTCCCGGCGCGGGTAGGTCGCGCCGAAGTTCGCCATCGGCGGGTCCGTCCAGAGGACCTCGTCGAGGGCGTCCTCGACGGGGAGGCTCCCGCCCGCGAGGTCGCCGCCGAACCGGTCGTCCGACAGCAGCAGCCGCAGCCCGTTCGCGACGAGGTTCTGCTCCGGCTCGGTCCCGGCGCCGAGCAGCAGCGTGAGCTGCTCGGCCATCTCGTCGTCGTCGAGTCCCGCCGGGTGGCTCATCATCCACGACGCGACGTCCGCGCCCGGCCGCTCCCGCTTGAGCGCCACCAGGTCGCGGGCCGCCTTCCCCAGCAGGACGTTCGCCTCCTCGGCGGTCAGGCCGCCGTAGGCGCCGTCGAAGATGCCGCTGATGCCGAGCAGCAGCCGCTCGCCGATGTCGGCGGGGCAGCCGAACAGCTCGTTGAACACCAGCAGCGGCAGCGTCCGGGCGTAGTCGGCGACGAGATCGGCCTCGCCCTTCCCGGCGAACGCGTCGATGAGCCGGTCCGCGCTCGTCTCGACGTAGCCGCGCAGCGCGAACGTGTCGACCCGGGCGAGGCTGTCGGTGATGACCGTGCGGAGCCGGGCGTGCACCGGCCCGTTCGCCGACAGGGTGTTCGGACGGTCGAGGAAGATCGGCAGCACCGGGCAGTCCGGCGGCAGGCTCGACTGCCACTCCAGGCCGCCGCGCGGGAACGTTCCCGGGTCGCGCATGACCTCCAGCGCCGCGTCGTACCCGATGACGAGCGTGGCCTCCGCGCCCGGCGCCAGCTCCACCGGCGCCAGCTCGCCGTGCTCGCGCCGCAGCCGGTCGTAGACCGCGCCGGGGTCGCGGGCGAACTCCGGGCCGTACAGCTTCGTCCGCTCCGGCGCCGCGCTCATGAGGTCTCCCGGTCCAGGAAGAGGAGGTGGTCGACGAGCGAGATCAGGGCCTTGGTGGACGACGCGCGGTCGCGGGCGTCGCACGTCACCAGCGGCGTCTCGGGCGCCAGGTCGAGCGCCTCGCGCACCTCCTCCTCCGGGAAGGACGGCGCGCCCTCGAACTGGTTGACGGCGACGGCGTACGGCAGGCCCTGCCGCTCCACGATGTCCATGACGGCGAACGACTGGTCGAGCCGCGCGGTGTCGACGAGGATCAGCGCGCCGAGCGCCCCGCGCGCCAGGTCGTTCCACAGCCGGGTGAAGCGCTGCTGGCCGGGCGCCCCGAACAGGTAGAGGACCAGGTCGTCGCTCAGCGTCAGCCGCCCGAAGTCCATCGCGACGGTCGTGGTCGTCTTGCCGCGGATGTCGGCGAGGTCGTCGACGGTCGCCCCGGCCTGCGTCATCCGCTCCTCGGTGCGCAGCGGCCGGATCTCCGACAGCGTCCCGACGTAGGTGGTCTTGCCGACGGCGAAGTGCCCCACGATGAGGACCTTGACGGCCGTCCGGACGGTGTCGCGCACGTACCGTCCGCCCGTGTACCCGCCGGCGTCGCCCCGCCCGGCGGGCGGGTCAGAGCGTGGCGCGGAGTCCATCGAGCACCTCCTGCAGGAGCCGGGCCTGGGTCCGCGCCGCGGGCGCGGGCGCCCGGGTGGTGAGCTGGCCGTCGTCCACCAGATCCGACAGCAGCACCTTGGTGACGGCGACGGGCAGCTCCAGATGCCCGGCGATCTCCACGACCGACAGCGCGCCGCCGCGGCACAGCTCCACGATCCGCAGCTTCTCCGGGCTGAGCCCGGTGAGCGGCCGGTCGGTGTTCGCGGTGACGAGCGTGACCAGGTCGAACACGTTGCGGGTGGGGTGCGCCCGGCCGCCGGTGACGACGTGCGGGCGCACCAGCGCGCGGTCGTTGCGGCGGCGCGTCATGCGGTGCCGCCTCGGACGCCGCCCGGGCCGCCGCCCGCGTCCGGGCGGGGCGGGCTCGTGAGCTCCTTGCCGAGCCGCTGCACGAGTTCCTGCAGCCGGAACGACACGGTCTCCATGTCGACGTCCAGCGCCGCCGACACCGCCAGGTAGGCGCCGGGGCCCGCCGCGACGAGGAACACGTACCCGTCGTCGAACTCGCTGATCGTCTGCCGCCAGGTGGTGCCGGCGTCGCCGCAGAACTCGGCGGTGCTGCGGGCGAGCGACTGCAGCCCGGCCATCCCCGCCGCCTGCCGTTCGGCGTCGTCGCGGCCGATGCGCTCCGAGTGCGCCATCAGCAGCCCGTCGGCCGACAGCAGGATCGCGTACCGCGTCCCGGGCATCCGCAGGGCGTCGTCCAGCATCCACCCGAGCCGGTTCACACCGTCGTCCATCGAGCCGTTCCACCCCTCGTTCATGGCCGCGCTCCCCCTCCCGGCCCGGCGTCCCCGGGCGGCGCGCCGGCGCGGCCGGAGCGCGTCCCCCGCTGCCAGGCGCCGAGGCCCGCGGCGATCTCTCGTGCCGGCCGGGCCGGCGGTTCCTCGCCGGCACCGGCGGCCGGCGCCGGCGCGTCGGCGCC